>NZ_JBHSQK010000014.1:0-30828 GCF_042658055.1 Pseudonocardia lutea | reverse complement strand
CAGCACTGGCTGGGCAACGAGGGCATGCCGCGCCGGTACGTCGACTACCTGGCGACGGACGGGTTCACCACGCTGAACACGATCTCGTCGATCGGCGCGTTCGTGCTGGGCGCCTCGACCCTGCCGTTCATCTGGAACGTCNCTGGAGTGGGCGACCTCCTGCCCGCCGCCGCGGCACAACTTCACCGAGCTGCCCCGCATCCGCTCCGAGCGTCCGGCCTTCGAGCTGCACTACCCGCACCTGGTGGAGCGGGTCCGGGCGGAGGCGCACGTCGGTGGGCACCCGGCCCCGTCCGAGGTGGCCGCACAGGGCGTCTCGCGGGAGACCCAGCCCGACGACGACCCGCGCTCGCGGTAAGTGCCCCAGCACGATCAGGCCCGGTCCACCGTCCTCGTGACGGTGACCGGGCCGGACCGTCCCGGCGTCAGCTCGGTGCTGTTCACCGTGCTGACCAGGCACGCGGTCGAGCTGCTGGACGTCGAGCAGGTCGTGATCCGCGGCCGGCTCACCCTCGGCGCCCTCGTCGCGGTGGCGCACGACCCGGAGGAGCTGCAGGAGGCCGTCGAGGCCGCGATGCACAGCATCGGGATGCAGGTCCACACCTCGCTCGGCACGGACGGCCAGGTGCGGCGGCAGTCCACGCACGCCGTCGTCGTGCTGGGCAGGCCGATCACCGCGCGGGCCTTCGGGCTGGTGGCCCAGGCCCTCGCGGACGTCGGGGCGAACATCGACTCCATCCGGCGTGTCGCGGACTACCCCGTGACGGGTCTGGAGCTGGAGGTCTCGCCGAACCCCGACGACCCGGAGCAGCCGCACGGCACGCTGCGCGCCAAGCTGGTGGAGGTCGCCCGGGAGGCCGGGGTGGACGTCGCGGTGGAGCGCGTCGGGCTCGCCCGGCGCAGCAAGCGGCTGATCGTCTTCGACGTCGACTCCACGCTCGTGCAGGGTGAGGTCATCGAGATGCTGGCCGCCCGGGCCGGCGCCGAGGACGAGGTCCGCCGGGTCACCGAGGCCGCGATGCGCGGCGAGCTGGACTTCGCGCAGTCCCTGCGGGCGCGCGTGGCCACGTTGAAGGGGCTGTCGGCGTCGGTCATCGACGAGGTGGCCGCCGAGCTGGAGCTGATGCCCGGCGCGCGCACCACCATCCGCACCCTCAAGCGGCTCGGGTTCCGCACCGGGGTGGTGTCCGGCGGGTTCACGCAGGTGATCGAGGGCCTGGTCACCGAGCTCGGCCTGGACTTCTGCGCCGCCAACACCCTGGAGATCGAGGACGGCCGGCTCACCGGCCGGGTGGTCGGCGACATCGTCGACCGGCCGGGCAAGGCGGACGCGCTGAGCCGCTTCGCCGCCGAGCACCAGATCCCGATCGAGCAGACCGTGGCCGTGGGCGACGGGGCGAACGACATCGACATGCTCTCCGCGGCCGGCCTGGGGATCGCGTTCAACGCCAAGCCCGCGCTCCGCGCGATCGCCGACACCGCCCTCTCGCAGCCCTATCTCGACGTCGTGCTGTTCGTCCTGGGCATCACCCGGGACGAGGTGGAGCGCGCCGACGCCGCCGAGGGCGTCCTGCGGCGGGTGCCGATCACGTGAGCGCGCAGCCCGAGCAGCCCGAGACGCCCCGCGAGCCGGTGCTCGCGCCGCTCGGGGCCCGCTACTCCGGGGCGCCAGCGGTGATCCCGCCCGAGGCCGACGGCGTGGTCCGGGCGATGCCCGTGATCCTGCGGATCGAGCGGGAGCTACCGGCGCGGACCGCGCTGCTCGAGGCCGCGGCGCAGGCCGCGCTCGCGGTCTGCGTGGACCCGCGGGCGCAGGGGGAGTGGTACGAGGCGCTGCGCAACTGGGTCGACGGCCGCATCCGCAAGATCGCCCGGCGGGCGCGCGGAGCGCACTGGACCGCGGTGCAGGAGCTGCCCGGCGTGACCGTGGAGGTCGACGGCGCCGAGGTGCGCGCCCTCGTGCCCGGTCCGGTCGACGCCGTCCCGAAGACCGTGTCCCGGCTGCAGATCGGCGGCACCGACCTACCGGCCGACGAGCCGGCCCCGGTGCCGGCGGGGACTCCGGTCATCGTGCTGAACCCGGCCGTCGAGATGACGGTGGGCAAGGCCGCCGCGCAGGTCGGGCACGCCTCGATGATCCTCGCCGCCGTGCGCGGGTGGACCGGGGCGCCCCGGTTCGCGGTGCGTCGGGACCCGGCGCTGTGGGAGGAGCTGCTGGCGCGGGACGACGTCGTCTGCGTGCGCGACGCCGGCTTCACCGAGGTCGACCCCGGCACCATCACCTGCGCCGCCGCCGACTGACGAGGGCCCGCACTACGGCTCCATGACGCGATAGGGGGGCTCGTTCCTCTCGCATTATGGAGCCATGACGCGAGAGAGACGGCCCCGTACACGCGTTATGGCTCCTGAGTGGCCGGTGCCAGGAGTACTCAGGCGTCGCGCAGGCGGGCGAGCGCGGCGCGCACCTTCGCGGGATCGGTGGTCTGCCAGAAGGGCGGCAGCGACGCGCGGAGGAAGCCGCCGTAGCGGGCGGTGGCGATGCGCGGGTCCAGGATCGCGACCACCCCGCGGTCGTCCGTGCCGCGCAGCAGCCGGCCGGCGCCCTGGGCGAGCAGCAGCGCGGCGTGGGTGGCGGAGACCGTGAGGAAGCCGTTGCCGCCGCGGGAGTCGGCGGCCTTCTGCCGGGCGGCGACCAGCGGGTCGTCCGGGCGCGGGAACGGGATCCGGTCGATGATCACGCAGGACAGCGAGGGCCCCGGGACGTCGACGCCCTGCCACAGCGACAGCGTGCCGAACAGGCAGGTCCCGGTGTCCTCCGCGAACCGCTTGACCAGCAGCATCGTGGAGTCGTCGCCCTGGCACAGGAGCGGGACGGACAGCCGCCCGCGCAGCGCCTCGGTGGCCTGCTTCGCCGCGCGCATCGAGGAGAACAGCCCGAGGGTGCGCCCGCCGGCCGCCTTGACCAGCCCGGCGATCTCGTCGAGGTACTCCGGCGCGAGCCCGTCCCGCCCCGGCGGCGGCAGGTGCTTGGCCACGTAGAGGATCCCGCTGCGCGCGTGCGCGAACGGTGACCCGACGTCGAGGCCCTTCCACCGCGGCGCGCCCGGATCCCGGACCGGGTCGTCGGTGTCGCCGCCCGCCGACTCGACCCCGCCCTCCGGCCGGGCCGAGACGATCTTCTCCGGCGGCAGCCCCCACTGCCGGGCCAGCGCGTCGAACGAGCCGCCCAGGGCGAGGGTCGCGCTGGTCAGCACGGTGGTGCGCTGGCCGAACAGGCGATCCCGCAGCAGCCCGCCGACGGACAGGGGCGCGGCCCGCAGCACCTTGTGCCGGGCCCCGTCCGGGCCCTGCTCGGCCAGCCACACGACGTCGTGCCGCTTGGCCGGGTCCGGCTCCTCGAAGGTCCTCAACACGCGCACGACGGTCTCGGACACCTCGTCGAGCAGCGCGAGCGCGAGCTTGCGCCCCGTCGCGCCCTCGGGGTCCTCGCGGCGCTCCCCGCCGAGGGCCTGGCGGCACATGCCGGCCGCATCCCGGATCACGGTCAACGCACCCGTCGCGGCCTGCGGGATGACCTCCCACCGCCCGGTGGGCAGGTCCTCGAGCACCATGCCCAGGCCCTCGCCCGCCTCGGCGAGCCGGTCCGCCACCGCCTGGTCGACCAGCTTGCCGCAGCGGCGCGCCGCCGCCGCGACCGTGCCCGCGGTGAGCTCCGCGGTGGCGGCGCCGGTGACCCGGTCGACCAGCTCGTGGGCCTCGTCGACCACCACCACGTCGTGCTCCGGGAGGACCTGGGCCTCGCCCATCGCGTCGATCGCGAGCAGCGCGTGGTTCGTGACGACCACGTCCGCCCGGCCGGCCTCGGCCCGCGCCCTCTCGGCGAAGCAGTCCTCGCCGACGGGGCAGCGGGCCACCCCGAGGCACTCGCGCGCGGTCACGGAGACCTGGCGCCACGCCGCATCGGGCACACCGGGGACCAGCTCGTCCCGGTCCCCGGTCTCGGTGTCCGACGCCCAGTCGTGCAGCCGCTTGACGTTGCGGCCCATGGCCGAGATGGCGAACGGGTCGAACAGCTGCTCCTCGGCGGGGTCGGCCATCTCCTCGTCGCCGTGGAGCTTGTTGAGGCACAGGTAGTTCCGCCGGCCCTTGAGGATCGCGAACGTGGGCTTGCGGCCGAGGGCGGGCTCGAGCGCCTTGGCCAGGCGGGGCAGGTCCCGGTCGACGAGCTGCCGCTGCAGCGCGATCGTGGCCGTGGAGATCACCACGGTGGTGTCGCGGGCCATCGCGTGCCGGATCGCGGGCACCAGGTAGGCCAGCGACTTGCCGGTGCCGGTGCCGGCCTGCACGGCCAGGTGCTCGCCGCTCGACAGGGCCTTGCGGACGGCCTGGGCCATCGCGTCCTGCCCCTCGCGCCGGGTGCCGCCGACGGCCGTGACGGCCACCTCGAGCAGCTCGGCCACACCCGGCAGGTCCTGGGACCGGACGGGCGGGGAGGCGGGGGCGAGGGGCACCGCCCGACGATAGCCGCCGGCACCGACAGCACCGGTGATCCGGCCCCGGTCCGGCGCGCGGAACCGCGGCGCGTCGGCCGTGTCACACGTGATCTCGGCCCGTTAGACCAGCTCACGCGGGGGTAGGTGGGCAGGATGAACCGGGTGACGTCCATGCAGATCCGACCCGAGGCCGACCGGTACCCGATGGTGCTGGAGGTGACGCCGCGCTACAGCGACCTGGACCCGAGCCGCCGCGTCGGCCGCGAGGCGCTGGTCCGCTGGTTCGAGGACGCCCGGGTGACCACCGAGCACCGCGCCTTTCCCGAGCGCACCTTCGGCAGCCGCCCGAGCGGCACCGGGCAGCTGCTCGCCTCCGTCCACGTCGACGTGCACGCCCCGCTGCGCATCGCCGACGACTACCGGGTCGGCATGGCCGTGAACCGGGTCGGCGACTCCTCCTTCAGCTACAGCTACGGCGTGTTCACCGGCGACGACCTCGTCGCGACCGGCGAGTCGACCAGCGTCTGGGTCGAGGGCGGGCGCCCCGCGGCGCTGCCCGGGGAGATGCGCGGCGCGCTCGAGCGCCTCGTGCTCCCCGAGGCCGCCCCGACGGCGCGCCGGGAGGTCGACGAGTCGCGGCTGGTGCGCGAGAACTACCCGTTCCGCTACGACGTCCGGACCCGCTTCGGCGACATCGACACCAACCGGCACGTCAACAACGTCGCCCTCGCGGGCTGGTACCTCGACGGCCTCGCCGAGCTGCACACGGACGTCCTCGGCTACCCGCTGGGCGGGCCGCTCGACGGGCTGTCGCCGAGCTCGCTGCACGTGGAGTACCGCGACCAGGTGCAGTACCCGGGCATCTGCCAGCTGCGGGTCGGCGTCGTGGAGCTCGACGACACGGAGGTCCGCTACGCCTGCGGGCTCTTCGACGGCCACCGGTGCATCGGCGTGGCCGACGCCGCGGGGTCCGTCCGCGCGGTCGACGGCGAGGGCCGCGACGTCGACCTGCGGGCCGCGTTCGAGCCGTTCCGGATGCGCGGCTGAGCACGGGGTGGCCCCCTAAGCCGTGGCCCGGTAGAAGGTCAGGCCGCCGAGGCGGGTGTTTCCTCGGCTCACCGCCGTCGCGTCGGTGAACCCCGCCTCGGTGAGCAGGTCCGGCACCGACGGGCCGTGGCCGTGGCCGTGGCCGTGTCCCTGGCCGTGCCCGTGTCCCTGGCCGTGCCCGTGTCCCTGGCCGTGCCCGTGTCCCTGACCGTGCGCGCCCTTCCCGCGCAGCCGCAGGAGGAGCCCGTGCAGCCCGGTCACCACCGCGAGGGCGCCGCCCGACTCCCGCGGGTCGTGGTTCAGGTCCATCAGGTGCAGGCTCCCGCCCGGGGCGAGCACCCGGCGGACCTCACGCAGCGAGCCCACCTTCTCGTCCTCGAGCAGGTGGTGGAGCATCAGCGAGGAGAGCACCCGATCGACGCTTCCGTCGGCGTACGGCAGCGACCGGGCGTAGGCCTGGTCGAGCCGGAGCGCCAGCCCCGCGCGCTCGGCCTTGCGCCGGGCGAGCGCCAGCGCCGCGGGGTCCGGGTCGGTCCCGATCACCGTCGCCCCCGGCACGGCGCGCTTCGCCTTCAGCAGCACGTTGCCGGTCCCGCAGCCGATCTCCAGAACGGTCGCGCCGGGCTCGATCGCGGCCTGCGCGACGAGCTGCCAGTAGGAGTCGCCGATCCCGGCGATCCTGCCGAAGCGGTCGTAGAAGGGCAGGAACCGCGGGCTGATCATCGCGGGCAGGTAGTCCCGCGTCTCGGCGGTCGTCACGGTGCGCTCCCGGAGGTGTACGAAGTTCGGGCGTCCCCTGCTAGGTTCCCTACGTCGTGAACTGCGGACAAGGGACGATGTGTGGCTGCAGGGGGACGTTCTTCGGGTGAGGTCGTACGCCGGACCGCGCAGGACGTCCCGCTCCTGGACTACGTCCGGCGGCCCGGGCTCCCCGCGGTCACCGTGCAGCACTGGGTCGGGGACCACCCGTCGGAGGGCCCGCGGTTCCGCGGGGCCCACGCCCACGACTTCCTGCTGCTCCTCTACGTCGAGCGCGGCAGCCTCGTCGCGCGAGTGGACGGCCGCGACCGCACGATCACCACGGGCGACGCGTTCGTGATCGCGCCCGGCGCGGTCGTCACGCCGGGGAGGCCGGACCCCGACGGCGACGTGTGGGCGGTCTCCTTCCCGCCCGACGCCGTCGATCCGGCCGCCGTCGCACCGCTCGTCTCCTGGCGCGGGCACCCGCTGCTCGCCCCGTTCCTCGGCGACCACCGCGGCGGCGGGCAACGGCTGCGGGTCCCGGCCGAGGACCGCCCGGCCTGGCTCGCCCAGCTCGCCGACCTGGACGCGGAGCTGCGCGGCCGCCGCGACGGGTACGCCGACGCCGCCCGCGCCCACCTCACGTTGCTGCTGGTCCGGCTCGGCCGGCTGGGCATCGACGGCCCGGACGAGCTCGGCGTCGACCCCCTGGTCGCGCAGGTGCTCGAGGTCGTCGAGAACCGGTACCACGAGGCGATCTCGCTGCGGGACGTCGCCGCCGCCGTCGGGCTGACGCCCGGGCACCTCACCACGGTGGTCGGCCGGGCGACCGGCCGCACGGTCCAGCAGTGGATCACCGAGCGGCGCATGCGGGAGGCGCGCCGGCTGCTCGCCGACACCGACCTCACCGTCGCCGACATCGCCCGGCGGATCGGCTACCGGGACGCGGGCTACTTCGTCCGCCGGTTCCGCACCGCCCACCGGGTCACGCCGACGGCCTGGCGGGGCGGCACGCCGTAGCTACGCGAGGACGACGCCGGCCTCGCGCATCTCGACGAGCGCGAGCTCGGTGGTCGTCGGCAGCACCCCCGCGCACAGCTCCAGCAGGACCCCCGTGTCGAAGCCGGCCCGGCGGGCGTCGAGCGCGGTCGCCTTCACGCAGTGGTCCGTCGCGATCCCGGCGATGTCGATCGAGTCGACGTCGTGTGCCCGCAGCCACTCCTCGAGGGTGCGCTCCCGCGGCTCGCGGCCCTCGAAGCCCGAGTAGGCCGCGGCGTGGTGGCCCTTGTCGAACACGGCCTCGATCCGCGCGACGTCCAGCGCGGGATGGAAGCTCGACCCCGGCGTCCCGGCGACGCAGTGCACCGGCCAGGTGTCGACGAAGTCCGGGGTGTCGCTGAAGTGCCCGCCGGGGGCGACGTGCATGTCCCGGGTGGCGACGACGTGGTCGTAGTCGGCCTGGCGGAGGTACTCGGAGAGGGCGGCGGCGGTGGCCGCGCCGCCTTTCACGGCCAGGGAACCGCCCTCGCAGAAGTCGTTCTGGACGTCGACGACGATCAGGGCGCGCATGTCCTCCTGCTCTTTCCTCGGTGTTTCTTCTCGGTGCTCTCGTCTCGGTGCTCTCTCCCCGCTGCCTGCTCCCCGCTGCTCAGGACGCCGGGAAGACGGTCGGGACGGCGGGCTCGCCGCGCGAGAGCTTGAGGCCCTCCCACGGCACGGAGACGAGGGCGGCGCGCAGGCGCTCGCGGCCCTCCTCGAGGCCCGGCAGGTCCGCGACCGGCTCCCCCTCGCGGACCATCGGGATCGGCAGCACGCGGTCGTGCGGGCCGCGCTCGGGGGTGACGGTGACGGGGTGCACGACCTCCTCGACCGCCGTCCCCGTCGGCTTGTAGCGGCGCAGCGCCGACTTCCGCCCGCCCCGCGACTCCTTGCTGCTGGAGCGCTTGGCGACCGGTCGCCCGTCCACCTCCACGAGCTTGTAGACCATTCCCGCGGTGGGTGCCCCGGACCCGGTGACCAGGCTCGTGCCGACGCCGTAGGAGTCGACCGGCTCGGCCCGCAGCGACGCGATGGCGTACTCGTCCAGGTCCCCGGACAGCACGATCTTCGTGTTCGTGGCGCCCAGGGCGTCGAGCTGCTCGCGGGCCTGCCGGGCGAGGACGCCGAGGTCGCCGGAGTCGACCCGGACCGCGCCCAGCTCCGGGCCCGCCGCCTCGATCGCGCGCTCGATGCCCTGCCGGATGTCGTAGGTGTCGACGAGCAGGGTCGTGTTCGTGCCCAGGGCCTCGACCTGGGCGCGGAAGGCGGACACCTCGTCGTCGTGCAGGAGGACCCAGGCGTGCGCGGCGGTGCCCGCGGTCGGGACGCCGTGGCGGCGGCCGGCCTCCAGGTTCGACGTGGCGGCGAACCCGGCGAGGTAGGCCGCGCGGGCGGAGGCGACGGCGGCCTCCTCGTGCGTGCGGCGCGAGCCCATCTCGATCAACGGGCGGTTGCCGGCGGCGGTGACCATGCGCGCGGCGGCCGAGGCGATGGCGCTGTCGTGGTTGAGGATCGAGAGCAGGAGCGTCTCGAGGACGACGGTCTCGGCGAAGGTGCCCGTGACCGTGAGGACGGGGGAGCCGGGGAAGTAGAGCTCGCCCTCGGGGTAGCCGTCGACGTCGCCGGTGAAGCGGTAGTCCGCCAGCCACTTGAGCGTGCGCTCGTCCAGCGAGCCCTGCAGGGAGGCGAGCTCGGCCTCGCCGAAGCGGAAGTCGCGCAGCGCGTCGAGCACCCGGCCCGTGCCGGCGACGACCCCGTAGCGGCGGCCGTCCGGCAGGCGGCGGGCGAACAGCTCGAACACGCACTGCCGCTCGGCGGTGCCGTCGGCCAGCGCCGCGGCGACCATGGTGAGCTCGTACATGTCGGTGAGGAGCGCGGTGCTGGCGCTCGAACCCGAGGGGCCGCTCATGGGCAGAGCCTATGCGCCGTTCTGCCGGCGCGCGTGCGCGTGCCACCATGGACACATGTCCGCGCCGCTGAGCTCGCCCACCACCCAGGTGGACCCTGCCCTGGACGAGGACGTCGCGGGAGCGACCCCGTGGCAGGCCGTCGTCTGGAACGACCCGGTCAACCTCATGTCGTACGTCACGTACGTGCTGCAGAAGATCTTCGGCTACCCCGAGCCCAAGGCCACCGCGTTGATGCTCGACGTGCACCACAAGGGCAAGGCCGCCGTGTCCAGCGGGGACAAGGACAAGATCGAGGGCGACGTGGCCAAGCTGCACGCGGCCGGCCTGTGGGCCACCATGCAGCGCACGTGAACGGCTGGAAGCGCGCCGGGCGCGGGGGCCGGGCCCGGTTCGTCGCCACCCTCGAGGAGCAGGAGTCGACGGTCCTGCGCGGGCTGGTCAGCGAGGTCACGCAGATGCTCGAGGGCCGGGCCGCCGACACCCCGCAGGACGAGCTCGCCGAGATCACCGGCATGCGCACCGGCCCCACCTCCCGGCCCGACGACCGGGTCCTCGCCCGCCTGCTGCCGGACTTCACCTCCGAGGACGCGGACCTCGCCGCCGGCCTGCGCTCCCTGCACGAGCCCGAGCTCATCCAGGCGAAGAAGCACGCCGCGGACGCGGTGCTCACCGCGCTGCCGCCCCGGGGCGGGCGCGTCGAGCTGACGGTCGAGCAGGCCGACGAGTGGCTGGCCGCGCTCAACGACGTCCGGCTCGCGCTCGGGACCGCCCTGGACGTCTCGGAGGAGACGCCGGAGGAGTTCCCGGAGGACGACCCCCGCGCCCCGCACCTCGGGGTGTACCACTGGCTCACCTTCGTGCAGGACTCGCTGGTCCAGGCCCGGATGCAGGTGCTGTAGGGCGCGGCCGGCGGTGCTGCGGGTGCCTCTGTGCGGTGGGCGCTCGACAGGATGCTGGCAGCGCGGTGCTGTGGCGCTGGTGCGGTGCTGCTGTCGGGCCGGCGCGGTGTTGCTGTCGGTGCGGTGTTGCTGTCGGTGCGGTGCTGTGGGCGCCGGAGGTGTCCACGATCGCTCGTCGTGGACGGAAACGGGCGGATTTCGGCCGTTCACGTCCAGGATTGATGATCATGGTCCCCGGTGGTTGCCGGAGGACCCGATCGTGTTCACGATCGCAACGGGTTCGTCGCGGACGGGCCTGTCGGCGGGCCTGCGCTGCGATCATCCGTCCATGACCGCTCCTCGGTGGGACGACCCGGGTCCCGTCGTGCCCCGCTCCGCCCACTCCCTCAGCTACTCACCTGCGCTCCGGGTCGACCCGGAGAAGGTGGAGGGGTTGGTGGGGAGGTTGGAGGGCGTGATCGACCAGGTGTGGACAGCTGAAAACTCGCTTCGAGTAATCGGTGCGGTGGAGGCTCCCGGTGCTGACCCGGTTAGCTGCAATGCAGCAACACAAGCAGCCAACATGCTCGAAGGAAGCAGGGCGTTTCTCAGTAGCTGGCGTGACCAGTTGCTCAAAGCAGTCGATGCGCTTAGGAGTCAGGGAGAGTCCTATAAGGCGGCCGACCGTGCGGTCTAGGGGGATGACGCTCGTTGCTGCGGCACTATCTGGCGCGGTTGCCCTTGCATCGTGCGCTTCACATGTTGCGTCTGACGGACGGGCCGCAGTTCCTGATTCTACCCTGTCTAAGCGGCCCGGCGCGCCGGAAGTTGCGAGTCCTCTCGACGCGACTGGCCTGCCAGCGTGCAACATCCTTAGCTCTCAACAGCTTACGCGCATTGGCGTCATGCCGGATTCTGGGAGCGACTTTTCGAATCCCCGTGCTACTAGATGCTCGTGGAAATCTGCTGATCGCTCCTATGGGCTCGATCTCGCGATCAACGTCGAGGCTGGACTAGCGTTCGCCTATGATGTTGCACCGTCATTCTCCGCCTTCCAGGAGGCGAAGATCGACGGCTATCCGGCTGTGAATGTAGAGCCCGCGGGGGCGCCGACCTGCAGCTACTGGGTTGGAGTTGCAGACAATCAGTCATTCAGCGCAGGGGCGAGCAGTCTCTCGACTTCCGCGCCTCCGTTGTGTGAGAAGGCGGAGGCGCTGGCGTCCGAGGTCATCGACGCGCTTCGTAGTCGTTCCTGAGGGGGAGTCGTGGCGGGGAGGACCTACAGCGGGACGGCGGTGGCGTTCGAGGGGATGACCCTGCCGGAGATCCGGGATCCCGTGGCGGCGGGGCCGGGGCCGGGGTCCATGCGGGCGGCGGAGCAGGCGCTGGCCGAGGTGTCGCGCAAGCTCGCGGACGTGAACGCCGAGCTCGAGGCGCTGGAGCGGGAGTACGCGGACGCGCACGAGGGCGAGGCCGCCGAGGTCACGCGCATGTACCTGCGCAAGCTGGGGGAGCCGGGGCGGGTCGGGACCGTGATGTTCCGGTTGGCGGCGCGGGCCCTCGGCGACCAGGCCGAGTACTACACGGTCGCGCACCGGGAGCTCGCCGCGCTGCAGCCCACCGACTCGCACGTCGGCAACACCGCGACCTCGCAGCTCGCGCAGGAGCGGCAGCAGTCGGCCGCGCACGTCGCGACGCGCTACCAGGAGAACTCGAACGCGAACCTGGCGTCGACGTTCCAGGCCTTCACCCCGATGGCACTCCCGACCCCCGACACGTCCGCCGTCGCACCTTCCGCGTCCCAGGGCTGGTCGGAGGGCGGAGGTGCTGCGCCTCCGGCTGCACCCGTCTCCATCGCGTCCGCGGTGCCCGGTGCCGGCGCGACGCCGGCCGCACCGCCCGCTGCGTCCGGAGCCGTCCCGAGGTTCCCCGTGGACGCCACCGCAGCCGGCACTGCGCCGGCCGCGACCCTGCCGGGCGCGCCGGCATCGGCCCCTGCGCCCGGCACCAGGGCGGATGCTGCGCGCGTGCCCGCGGCGCCCTCGGCCCTGCCCCCTGGCGTCGCCCCCACACCGGTCGCGGGGTTCAACCGCCCGAGCGGCTCCGGCCCGATCCCGCCGCTGCCGGCCGGTGACCGGCCGCTGCTGCGCCGAGCACCGGTCGAGCTGCCGTCGGGCGTCCTGGGGCCCGCGGTGCCCCGCACCTCCGGCGGGCGAGCCCCCGACCGGGGCGGGCCCGCCGTGCCCGCGGCGAGGCCGGGCGAGAGCGCTCGCTCCGCCGCCCCGCGCACGGCCGAAACCCTGCCGCGGTCCGGCGAGCCCCTCCCGAGGCCCGCGCCGGGTGAAACCCTCCCGCGATCGGCGCCGGGCGAGCGGTTCCGTGCCGCCGAGCCGCTCACCGAGGCGGGGCGGTCGGGGGCGGGCGCGCGGACCGCGTCGTCGCACGTCCCGTACGTGCCCGGTGCCGCCGGCGGCCGCGGCGGGGAGGCGCACCCGCGCCCCGACTGGCTGGTCGAGGACGATCCGGAGGGGGTGTGGCTGGCGGACGTCCCGGCCCACGGACCGGGCGTCCTCCGCGGGGACCCGGGGTGAGGACGGACGCGGCGCCGCCGTGCGGAGGGAGCCGAGGCGGGGGCGACGGGAGCGGCGGATCCCGGGTGTGAGCCTCGCCGGGCGGCTGTGCTCCGGTCGGACGCGTTACGTACGCTTGTCCTGTGCTGGTCATCCGGAAGGATCTCCTCGACGAGATCGTCGCCCATGCCCGCCGGGACCACCCGGACGAGGCGTGCGGCGTCGTCGCGGGTCCCGAGGGCTCCGACCGGCCCGAGCGGTTCATCCCGATGCTGAACGCGGCGCGCTCGCCCACGTTCTACGAGTTCGACTCGGGTGACCTGCTCCGGCTGTACCGCGAGATGGACTCGCGCGACGAGGTGCCCGTGGTGATCTACCACTCGCACACCGCGACCGAGGCCTACCCGTCGCGCACCGACATCGCGTACGCCTCCGAGCCCGAGGCCCACTACGTCCTGGTCTCCACCCGCGACTCGGCGGAGACGAACCACACGGGCCACGAGTTCCGGTCGTTCCGGATCGTCGACGGTGTGGTGACCGAGGAAGAAGTCGAGGTCGTGGAGACTTATATGTTCGCGCACACCGGCGCGGACGACGTCCCCGACCTCGGCTGACCCGTCCTCGCCACACCCTCACCGATCCCGAGCAGGAGCTTCGAAGAACCATGGCCGTCACCGTCTCCATCCCGACCATCCTCCGCACCCACACCGGGGGCGAGAAGGCCGTCGAGGCCAAGGGGGGCACCGTCGCCGAGGTGATCGACGACCTCGAGTCGCGGCACGCGGGCCTGAAGGACCGCCTCATCTCGGACGGCAAGCTGCACCGCTTCGTCAACATCTACGTCGACGACGAGGACGTCCGCTTCGCCGGTGGTCTCGAGGCCCCCGTCAAGGAGACCTCGACCGTCACGATCCTGCCGGCCGTCGCCGGCGGCATGCGCTGAGCTGACGGCACCGGGCGGCGGGACGAAGAACCCCGCCGCCCCCTGCCCGCTCTTGGAGGAGCGATGGCGCGCTACGACTCACTGCTGCAGGCCGTGGGGGACACCCCCCTGGTGGGCCTGCCGTCGCTGTCGCCCGCGGAGAACGTCCGGCTGTGGGCGAAGCTCGAGGACCGCAACCCCACCGGCTCGATCAAGGACCGCCCCGCGCTGGCCATGATCGAGAGGGCCGAGGCGGACGGCACCCTCACACCCGGCTGCACGATCCTCGAGCCGACCTCGGGGAACACGGGCATCTCGCTGGCGATGGCCGCGAAGCTCAAGGGCTACCGGCTCGTCTGCGTGATGCCGGAGAACACCTCGGAGGAGCGGCGCCAGCTGCTCACCATGTACGGCGCCGAAATCATCTCCTCGCCGGCCGCCGGCGGCTCCAACCAGGCCGTCGCGATGGCGAAGGAGCTGGCCGCCGAGCACCCGGACTGGGTCATGCTCTACCAGTACGGCAACCCGGCCAACGCCGACGCGCACTACCGCACCACCGGTCCGGAGATCCTGCGCGACCTGCCCACCATCACGCACTTCGTCGCGGGCCTGGGCACCACCGGGACCCTGGTCGGCACCGGCCGCTACCTGCGGGAGCAGAAGCCGGACGTGCAGATCATCGCCGCCGAGCCGCGCTACGGCGAGCTCGTCTACGGGCTGCGGAACCTCGACGAGGGCTTCGTCCCCGAGCTGTACGACCCGTCCGTGCTCACCGGCCGGTACTCGGTCGGCAGCTACGACGCCCTGCGCCGCACCCGCGAGCTGGTCGCGAAGGAGGGCATCTTCGCCGGCATCTCGACGGGCGGGATCCTGCACGCCGCCCTCGCGGTCGCCGAGAAGGCCGCCGGCTCCGGCGAGAGCGCCGACATCGTGATCGTGGTCTGCGACGGCGGCTGGAAGTACCTCTCCACCGGCGCCTACTCGGGCGAGCTCGACGACGCCGCGGAAGGCATCGAGGGCCACCTCTGGGCCTGACGGTCCGCACTGCGGAGCCGGGACTCCGCGGCGCTCCGGAGCAGGCGTGAGGCTCCCTGACGCCGTCGTCGGCGGCTCACGACCGGGTGACGTGATTCCGCGTACGCTCGATCTCATGGCTGCGCCGCAGGTCCCGAGCCCCCGCCCCGCCCGGTCGTCGCGCGGCATGGCGCGCATCCTGCCGCCGCACCCGCTGGGGGCGGCCGTGGTCATGCTGATGTTCACCGCCGTGCTGTACGGGGTGGAGTTCTACGACCAGATGTCGGGCCAGTACCTCGACAACGAGGGCATCGTCTCCCGCAACGCCGACGGGGCCTGGGGCATCCTCTGGGCGCCGCTGCTGCACGGCGGCTGGCCGCATCTGTGGGCCAACACCCTGCCGTTCCTCGTGTTCGGCTGGCTCGCGATGGCGGGCGGGATCCGCCAGTGGATCGGCGTCACGGCCCTGATCTGGCTCGGCAGCGGCGCCGCGGTGTGGCTGGTCGGGCCGAGCATGGCGTCGACCATCGGCATGTCCGGCGTCATCTTCGGGTGGCTGCTGTTCCTACTGGCCAGGGGCTTCTTCGCGCGGTCCGGGCGGCAGATCGCACTGGCCGTGGTCCTGCTGTTCTTCGAGGGTGGGATGCTGTTCGGCGTGCTCCCCGGCAACCCCGGGATCTCGTGGCAGGCGCACCTGTTCGGGGCGCTGTTCGGGATCCTGGCCGCGTGGCTCGTCGCGCGGCGGGCGAACCGGGCACAGGTCCCGCCCCCGATCACCGCAGGAACCCCGTGAGCGATCGCAGCACCCCCCTCGACGCCCCCATCGGCATCTTCGACTCCGGCGTCGGCGGGCTGACCGTCGCCCGCGCCGTCATCGACCAGCTCCCCGCGGAGCGCATCGTCTACGTCGGGGACACGGCGAACGGGCCCTACGGGCCGCTGCGGATCGCCGACATCCGCCGGCACGCGCTCGCCATCGGCGACGACCTGGTCGACCGCGGCGTGAAGCTGCTGGTCATCGCGTGCAACACGGCCTCCGCGGCCTGTCTGGCCGACGCCCGGGAGCGCTACCCGGTGCCGGTCGTCGAGGTCGTGCTCCCGGCCGTGCGGCGCGCGGTCGCCGCGACCCGCAACGGGCGGATCGGCGTCATCGGCACCAAGGCCACCATCGCCTCCGGCGCCTACGTGGACGCCTTCGCCGCGGCCCGGGGCGTCGAGGTCACGGCGGTCGCCTGCCCCCGGTTCGTCGACTTCGTCGAGCGGGGGATGACGAGCGGGCGGCAGGTCCTCGGGCTCGCGCAGAGCTACCTGGAGCCGCTGCAGCGGGCGCGGGTCGACACGGTGGTGCTCGGGTGCACGCACTACCCCCTGCTCACCGGGGTGCTGCAGATCGTGCTGGGGCCCGAGG
The DNA here is from genome assembly GCF_042658055.1 of Pseudonocardia lutea. Classification (NCBI taxonomy): domain Bacteria; kingdom Bacillati; phylum Actinomycetota; class Actinomycetes; order Pseudonocardiales; family Pseudonocardiaceae; genus Pseudonocardia; species Pseudonocardia lutea. The sequence goes on along the minus strand of NZ_JBHSQK010000014.1, from coordinate 14,807 downwards.
TCACCCTGGTCTCGAGCGCGGACGAGACGGCCAAGGACGTCGTCCGGACCCTGATGGCCGCGGACCTCGCCCGGGACCCGGAGACCGACCCGCCGCCCGGGCCCCACGAGTTCCTCGCCACCGGCGACCCGGAGCCCTTCCGGAGGCTCGGCCGGCGTTTCCTCGGCCCCGAGATGGGCCGGGTCGAGCAGGTGCCGGCGGAGGCCGTGGAGGCGCTCCGGTAGCGTCGGAGCGTGATCGGCGTCCTGGAGATCGTGGCCTACGTGGCCGCGGGGGCCGTCGCGCTCTACGGCGTGGTCACCACGGTCCGCAACCGCCCGCCGGACCGCACGCACCGCCTCGCGGTCGGGGCGTTCGAGGTGATCCTGCTCGTCCAGGCGGTGATCGCGGCGGTCCGCGTGTTCGGCGGCGTCCAGCTGCCCGAGCAGACGACCTTCCTCATCTACCTGCTGGTCAGCGTGTGCGTCATGCCCATCGCACTGCAGTTCGCGACGGCCGAGCCCACCCGTTGGGGCGGCACGGTGATCGCGGTGGGCGCGATCGGGACCGGGGTGGCCGTGTGGCGGCTGCACGACCTGTGGGTCGCGGGCAATGGCTGAGCCGCGCGGGGAGCGCCGCGGGGAACCACGTGCCACGGCGAGCGGGCCGGGCCGGGTCCTGATCGCCGTCTACGCGATCTTCGCCCTGTCCGCGACGGCCCGGGCGGGTGTGCAGATCGCGGCGAAGTTCTCCGAGGCCCCGGTGGCCTACCTGCTCTCGGGCCTCGCCGGCGTCGTCTACATCCTGGCCACGATCGGGCTGGCCGGGCGTCGGCCCGGGTACCGGCGCCTCGCCTGGGGCGCCGTCGTGTTCGAGCTGGTCGGCGTGCTGGTGGTCGGCACGCTGACCGTGTTCGACACCGGCGACTTCCCCGACGACACGGTCTGGTCGGTGTACGGGCGCGGCTACGGCTTCGTCCCGCTGGTGCTGCCGTTCGTCGGGCTGTGGTGGCTGCGACGCACCTCGCCGAAGGGTTAGCCTCCTCACATGAAGGTCGTCGTGCTCGGCTGTTCCGGCAGCGGACCGGGGCCGGGCTCGCCGGCGTCGGGCTACCTCGTCGAGGCGGGCGAGACCCGGCTGGCCCTCGACCTCGGCAACGGCACCTTCGGCGCCCTGCAGCGCTACCTCGACCCCTGGGCGCTCGACGCGGTGGCGTTCAGCCACCTGCACCCGGACCACTGCGCGGACTTCTCGGCCCTCGCGGTGTGGCGGCGCTACCACCCGGGCCCGCCCTTCGATCCCACCCGCAACCGGCTGCCGGTGTTCGCGCCGGTGGAGGCGCCCGAGCGGCTCGGGGCGGCCTACGCGCCCTCCGCGGTGGAGCGGGCCGGGACCGACCTCACGGACGTCTTCTCCTTCCAGGTCCTCGCGAGCGGCTGCGAGGCCACCGTGGGCGGCGCCGTGCTGCGGGCGGCGGCGGTCGACCACCTGTGCGAGGCCTACGCGCTGCGGGTCGAGCACGGCGGCCGCAGCCTCGTGTACAGCGGCGACACGGGGCCCTGCCAAGGCCTCGTCGACCTGGCCCGGGGCGCGGACGTCCTGCTCTGCGAGGCGTCCTGGCCGCACACGGGCGACATGCCCACGGGCGTCCACCTCTCCGGGCGGCAGGCGGGGGAGCACGCCGCGGAGGCGGGCGTCGGGCGGCTGCTGCTCACCCACGTCCCGGTCTGGACCGATCCGGACGCGATGCTGGCCGAGGCCAAGGCGGAGTTCGACGGGCCGGTCGAGCTGGTCCGCCCGGACGGCGAGTACGAGGTCTGAGGCCCTTCCTACGATGGGGGGGTGACGCGAGCAGACGGCAGGAGCGACGACGAGCTGCGCCCCGTGCGCATCACCCGCGGTTTCCAGAAGCACCCGGCGGGCTCGGTGCTCGTCGAGTTCGGGGACACCAAGGTGCTGTGCGCGGCGAGCGTGACCGAGGGTGTGCCGCGCTGGCGCAAGGGGTCCGGGCTGGGCTGGCTCACCGCGGAGTACGCGATGCTGCCGTCGGCCACCAACACCCGCTCGGACCGCGAGTCCGTGAAGGGCCGCATCGGCGGCCGGACGCACGAGATCAGCCGGCTGATCGGGCGGTCCCTGCGTGCCTGCATCGACCTCAAGGCGCTCGGCGAGAACACGATCGCGCTGGACTGCGACGTCCTGCAGGCCGACGGCGGCACCCGCACCGCGGCCATCACCGGCGCGTACGTGGCCCTGGTCGACGCCGTGACGTGGCTGGGCGAGCGGGGTCGGCTTGCCGACCCCAAGCCGATCTCGTGCCAGGTGGCGGCCGTGAGCGTCGGCGTCGTCGACGGGCGGGTGCGGCTGGACCTGCCCTACGAGGAGGACTCGCGCGCGGAGGTGGACACCAACGTCGTCGCGACGGACACCGGCACGCTGATCGAGGTCCAGGGCACGGGCGAGGGCGCCACCTTCACCCGCAGCACGCTCGACGCGATGCTCGACACCGCGCTCGCCGGCATCGCGCAGCTGACGCGCCTGCAGACCGAGGCGCTCGAGTCGTGAAGATCCTGCTCGCCACGCGCAACGCCGCCAAGCTCGTCGAGCTGCGCCGGCTGGCCGAGGGCTCCGGCGTCGAGGTGCTCGGGCTCGCGGACGTCCCCGAGTTCCCGGAGGCCCCCGAGACGGGCGCGACCTTTGCCGAGAACGCCCTGGCCAAGGCCCGCGACGCCGCCACCGCGACCGGGCTGCCCTCCGTCGCCGACGACTCCGGGCTCGCCGTCGACGCGCTCAACGGCATGCCCGGGGTCCTCTCCGCTCGCTGGTCGGGGCGGCACGGCGACGACCTCGCCAACCTCAACCTGCTGCTCGGGCAGGTGGGCGACGTCCCCGACGAGCGCCGCGGCGCCGCCTTCGTGTGCGCGGCGGCGCTGGTGGTGCCGGGCGGGGCCGAGGAGGTCGTGCACGGGGAGTGGCGGGGGCGGATCGTCCGGGCGCCGCGCGGGACCAACGGCTTCGGCTACGACCCGATCTTCGTGCCCGAGGGGGAGCAGCGGACCGCCGCCGAGCTCAGCCCCGAGGAGAAGGACGCGGACAGCCATCGGGGCCGCGCCTTCCGCGCCCTCCTCCCGCACCTCGAGGCGCTGTCGGGCTGAACGCGTCGGCCCCGCACCATGGCTCCATGATGCTCGACACCACTGCTCAGAGGCCCGTCATGGAACCATGATGCGAGGTTCCGGGGGTGGGGAGCGCATTGTGGAGCCATAGTGCGTGGCTGTGCCGGTCAGTCCGTGGGGGCGTCCTCGCCGAGGACCTTCCTGGCGCGGGCGAACGCGCTGTTGGCGGCGGGGACGCCGCAGTAGATCGCGCTCTGCAGCAGCACCTCGACGATCTCCTCGCGGGTCAGCCCGTTGCGGCGGGCGGCCCGCAGGTGCAGCTCCAGCTCGTCGAGGTGACCGTGTGCGACGAGCGCGGTCAGCGTGATCGCGCTGCGCATCCGCCGGTCCAGACCGGGCCGGGTCCAGATCCCGCCCCAGGCGTACCGGGTGATCATCTCCTGGAACTCGGCGGTGACGTCGTCGGCCTTCTCCAGCGAGGCGTCGACGTGCGTCGCGCCCAGCACCTCACGGCGGACGGCGAGGCCCGCGGGGTCGAGGTCCAGCTCGCGCTTCTCGGTGCTCACTCGCCGCACGGTAGCCCGGCGGGGGTGTGCGGGCCGGGCCGGTTCCGGTGATCGGAAGCCACGGGTGTGCTCAAGGACCCGTCGGGTCGTCGCTCTCCGCTGACGCGGTGCTCTCGGCTGCGGGCCGGGACCGATGATCGTCGTTCCTGACCGATGGGCGCCGGATGTGGCGCTGTGCGGTCCCCTTCGACGATCTTGGACGCGGCCGGTGGGGGTGGCCGGCATGATCGCTGTGGCGGACCGGTGGGCGCCACATCCGGCGCGGAGCGGTCCCATACGGCGATCTTGGGCGCGGCCGGGTGGCGGTCCTGAGGTGATCGCTGTGGCGGACCGGTGGGCGCCACATTTGGCGCGGAGCGGTCCCATTCGGCGTTCTTGTGATGCGGCGGGCGGTGGGGCGGGCGGTGATCTTCGTGTCGGGCCCAGATCTGGCGCTGCGGGTCCCCGGCGGCCGGGTGTGACGACGGGCGGGACGGCGCGGTCGGTACCGTCGCGGGAGTGAAGTGGTGGCGTCCTGTGCTGGCCGGGCTCGGCGTGGTGGCACTGGTCGCCGTGGTGCTGGTGGTGGCGCGGGTCTACGGGGTGCCGGGTGTTGCGGACCTGCGCCGGCTGACCGCGGAGGCCGGGCCCTGGGCGCCACTGCTGTTCCTCGGGCTGCAGGCGGGGCTGTGCGTGGCGCCCGTACCGCGGACCGTGTTCACGCTGGCGGCGGGGGTGCTGTTCGGGTCGCTCGTCGGGTTGGTGGTCACGCTGGCCGCGACCACGCTGGCCGGGGTGCTGGCCTACCTGCTGGTGCGCGCGACGGGCGGGGCGCTCGTGGAGCGCTACGTCCGGGGGCCGGCGGTGACGTGGGTGCGCCGGCGCCTCGACCACCACGGCACGCTCGCCGTGACCTCGATGCGGCTGGTACCTCTTGTCCCCTTCGCCGCGCTCAACTACGTCTGCGGGCTGTCCAGGGTGCGGTTCCTGCCGTACCTGATCGGGACCGTGGTGGGGATCGTCCCCGGGACCGTGGCGATCGTGGTGCTCGGCGACGCCGTGAGCGGCCGCCCCTCGCCCGCCCTCGTGGCGGTGTCCGTCATGTGCGGGCTGATCGGGTTCGCAGGGATCGTCGTGGCGGCCCGGAAGCCCCTTCCCGAGGACGTCCCGGCCGACGAGGTCGGCGGGGAGACGCAGCAGGCCCGCTGATCCTCCCCGCTGAGCCTCCGCTCGTCGGCCTTCACCGCATCGTTGCTGCTCGTACCGGCGGCGGGATTCGAACCCGCACTGTCGACCGCCTAAAGATCGTGCCTCCTGCCAGTTGGGCTACGCCGGCTCTGTACTTGTCGTCTTCCGCCGGCACCAGGTGTCGGTGACGGCGTGGCAGTTCGGGCACAGGATACGGAGGTTCTCCAGGCGGTTGTCGGTGTGGTCCCCGTTGACGTGGTCGAGATGCAGCGGCAGCGGCACCCTGCGCCACTCGGCCAGTCCGCACTCCTCGCAGTGCGCGGGTTTGAGTCCTTCCCTGATCAGACGCCGACGCAGGTTGGAGGTCCCGCAGGTCGAACCGGCTACGAGGATCTCCGACAGCGGGCGCTTCCGGACCAGCTCGGGCCGCGTCGTCGGCCAGCGGGTGCCGACGAAGTGCGAGGTGTCGAGGCCCAACCTGCGAATGTGGCCGGTGAGCAGGCGGTGGACCCCGCCGTTCGGCGTGTACCCCAGCCGCCGGCTCAGGTCGGACACCGAGTCGCTCGCCGCCACGGCGGCGGCGAGGTCCTCGTCCGTCCAGCTGCGGCGTGCGGTCCCGCCGGCGCCGACGGCGGACCTCGGGATGTGCGCGGCCTCGAGCCCGAGCCGCGCGATGTGCCTCCGCAACACGTCGTACTTCCCGGGCCGCAGCCCCAGCTTCCGGCACACCTCGCTCAACGTGCGGCTCGACGCCACCGCGTCGACCAGTTGCTCGTCCGTCCACCTGCGGGCTCTCGGCATGATCCGACCGTAGCGAACATGCGTTCGAATCCGCTCGGGTTGTCCACAGGGTCAGATCTTGAGGTCCCGCCGGAGCTTCGCGACGTGACCGGTGGCGCGGACGTTGTACAGCGCGGCCTCGATCCTCCCCTCCTCGTCGACGAGGAAGGTGGAGCGGATCACGCCCGTGACCGTCTTGCCGTACATCGTCTTCTCGCCGAAGGCGCCCCACTCCTGCAGCACCTTCTTGTCCGGATCGGACAGCAGCGGGAAGGTCAGGCCCTCCTTGTCGCGGAACTTCGCCAGCTTGGCCGGCTTGTCCGGGGAGATGCCCAGGACCTCGACGCCGGCGTCGTCGAGCTCGGCGAGGTTGTCCCGGAAGTCGCACGCCTCCTTGGTGCAGCCGGGCGTGGACGCGGCCGGGTAGAAGTACACGATGACCTTGCGGCCGCGCAGGTCCGCCAGCGAGACCGGCTTGCCGTCGGCATCGGGCAGGGTGAAGTCCGGGGCGGTGTCGCCCGGCGCGAGGCGTGTCGTCATGCCCCGATCCTGTCAGTTCCCCCCGACAGCGGGACGTCGCCGGGCCCGCGTCGGACCGCTCGTCTACGGTGTGGCCGAGTCAGAGTCCGATGAGAGCACCGAGGAGTGTGTCGTGGCCCGCGACCCCGAGAGCATCCAGAGCGAGATCGAGAAGACGCGGGACGCCCTCGCCGACAGCCTGGACGCGCTGGCCGACCGCGCGAACCCGAAGCGGTTCGTGGACACGGGCAAGCAGCAGATCGCGGTGAAGCTCGAGGACCCGAAGATCCGGTACGCGCTGATCGGCGTGGGCGCGATCCTCGCCCTCGCCGTGCTGAAGAAGCTCTTCTCCTGACGGTCGCCGGGGCCCCGCGCCGGCCCCGGCGACCTCAGCGCTGCAGCGACGCCGCGAACTCCAGCGCCTGCGCCCGGTCGGCCTCGTTCAGCAGCAGCGCGCGATAGCGCGCGATGTAGCGGGCCGCGCCGAAGCCGGCCACCGCGACCAGCCGCTCGCCCCGCAGGTACCCGACCACGGTGCCCTTGATCGTCCCGCCGGCGAGCCCGTCGCCGTGCAGCGGCACGATCGCGTCGGCCAGGTCGGGCCGCCCGATCAGCTGGATCTTGAGCCCGAACTGGTCGGACCAGAAGTAGGGCACCGTGGTCGGCGGCGGCTCCGTGCCGGTGATCGCCCGGGCGACGACCGTGGCCTGGTCGGTCGTCGAGGTCCAGTGCTCGTGGCGGTGCCGGCCGCCCAGCGTCGGGTAGTCCCAGGCGGCGGCGTCGCCCACCGCCCACACCCCGTCGAGCCCGACCACGCGCCCCTGCGCGTCGCACGGGATGCCGTCGCGGAGGTCGAGCCCGGTGTCGGCGAGCCAGTCCAGGTCCGGCCGGCCGCCGATCCCGACGAGCGCGACGTCGGCCTCGATCCGCGAGCCGTCGGCCAGCTCGACGGCCACGCCCGGGCCCGAGGGCTCGACGAACCCGGTCAGCGCGACGCCGGTGCGCAGGTCCACGCCGCCCTCGCGGATCAGCCGCGCGGCCAGGGCCCCGACCTCCGGACCGAGGCCGCGGACCAGCGGCACCGGGGCGGCCTCGACCATCGTGACCTGCACGCCCTTGCCGATCGCGGTGCTCGCGACCTCGGCGCCGATGAACCCCGCGCCGACCACGAGCAGCGTCGACGCCTTGTCGAGCTCGTCGCGCAGGTCCAGGGCGTCGTCGAGGGTCCGCAGCGTGTGGACCTTCTCGGGCTGGCCGGGCAGCCGCCGCGCCTCCACGCCGGTGGCGAGCACGATCGCGTCGGCGGTGAGCACCGAGCCGTCGGCCAGCTCGACCTCCCCGGGCCGCAGCGCGACGGCGCGCAGCCCCAGGTACATCCGGACGCCGAGGTCCTCGAGCGCGGCCTGCTCCTTGAGCGCCAGCCGCTCGGCCTCCCAGTCGCCGGCGAGCAGCTGCTTGGACAGCGGCGGGCGGTCGTAGGGCGGGTGCACCTCGGCGCCGACGAGGCTGATCCGGCCCTCGTAGCCGGCCTGCCGCAACTGTTCCACGGTCCGGATGCCGCCGAGTCCCGCCCCGACGACCAGCACGTGCTCCGGCCCACCGCTCACGTCCACGCTCCTGTCCACGGCGACTGCCTGCTCGCCGACGGCTCCCTGACGCGGCCATCCTCGCCGACGGGCGGGGCGGATGTCTCGGGGCCCCCGCGCTCTGTAGCGCGGCCCACAGCAGGGACCGGACGCCGGGTCAGCCGGTGCGGGTGTCCGGGTCGAGCCGCGAGCGCAGCCGGTCGAGGGTCTGGGCGAGCAGCCGCGAGACGTGCATCTGCGAGATGCCGACCTGCTCCGCGATCTGGGTCTGGGTCATGTTGCCGAAGAACCGCAGCATGACGATGGTGCGCTCGCGCTCGGCCAGCTCGCCGAGCACGGGCCGCAGGGCCTGCCGGTGGTCGACGCGGTCGAGCTCCGCGTCCGCGGCGCCGACCAGCTCGCCGACCGTCGCGCTGCCCTGCTCGGAGGAGAGCATCTCGTCGAGCGACGAGCTGCGGTAGGCCTCGGAGGCCTCCAGGCCCTCGAGGACCTCGGCGACGGGCACCCCGAGCTGCTCGGCGATCTCCGACGGCCGGGGCGCGCGGCCGAGCCGCTGGGACAGGTCCGACACCGCGGCGTTGATGGACACGTGCATGTCCTTGAGCCGCCGCGGCACCCGCATCGACCAGCCCTGGTCGCGGAAGTGCCGGCGGACCTCGCCGCTGATCGTCGGCACGGCGAAGGAGAAGAAGTCCGTGCCCTTCTCCGGGGAGTAGCGGTCCACCGCGTTGATGAGCCCGACCGTCGCGACCTGCACCAGGTCGTCGAGCGGTTCACCGCGGTGCGCGAAGCGCCGCGCGATGTGCTGCGCGATCGGCAGGAAGCCGGTCACCAGCCGGTCGCGGAGCGCCTCGCGGCGCGGATCGTCCTTGTCGAGCCCCGCGTACTCCGCCAGGAGCGGGGTGAGGTGACCGTACTCGGAGTCGGCCGCGGTCACCGGGGGGCTGCGTCGGCGCGCTTGTGCAGGCGGATACCCACCGTGCCGCTGCCGTTCGCCTCGAGCTCCACCTCGTCGGCCAGCGTCTGCAGCACGCGCCAGCCGAAGGTGTCCGTGGACACGGGGGTGACCGCGTCGGCGGTGTCGACCTCGGCGTGGACGCGGATGAGCTCCTCGCGCACGTCGAAGGTGCACCGGAGCGAGGAGCCCGGCGCGGCGACGTCGACCAGGGTCGCGCACGCTTCGTCGACGGCCATCCGCAGGTCCGAGATGGCGTCCAGGTCGAAGTCCGCGCGGGCGGCCAGGTCCGAGGCGACGGCACGGATGGTCGGGATCAGCGAGGCCGAGGCGCTGGTGCGCACCTCCACCACGGATCCCGGCGTCTCCACCGTCCCCGGGCCGTCTCCGGCACCCACGGGATCCACTTCGGACACGCGACGTCTTCCCTTCGTCACGGACCCGCTCGGGCCCTCGATCCCCATCGTGCTACCCGGGGTGCGTTCTTATCAATCCGGCCGGCGTACCCGGCCGGCGGGCCGGTCGCCGTCCACCCGGGCGAGGAGCTCCGCCAGGCCCGGGAGCAGGGTGAACAACTGGTCGGACCCGGTGACCTCGAGCGGGCGGGTGACCGCCCGCGAGCCCCCGAGCAGGTGCAGCGCGCGCCCCTGCGAGCTCGCCGTGTGCGCGGCCCGGATGAGCACCGCCAGCCCGCTCGACGCCAGGAACCCGACGCCGGCGAGGTCGACCGCGGCCACCGCGTCGACCGGCTCGGCCGCCAGCAGCTCCCCGAGCGCCTCGCCGAGGGCGGGCGCGGTGAGGGTGTCGACCTCCCCGTCGACCACGAGCACGAGCACGCCCGACGACGGTCGGGTGAGGCTGGTGTCGAGTCCGCCGGGGCGCGACGGGTCACGCGAGGCGGGGAAGGACAGGGCACTCACCTCCGGCGTCGGCCTGCCCCCGGACGGTCGCGGGCACGCGTGGGCGCAGCGGGACGGCTGGGGCTCAACCGGTCCGGGCGCACCCTACCCATCGGACGGACGCCGTCGGGGCGCGGGTGGGGCACGGTCCCATTACGCTCGCCGCGTGGAGACGACGGACACGCGTGGGCCGGCCGAGGACCTGGCCCGGCAGGTGGCGGGCAACGGGCTGCCCACCACCGAGCTGCCGCAGGTCCTCTACGACGCGCCCGCCGCCGTCCTCGTGATCGACCTCGAGCAGCGCAGGGTCGTCTACGCCAACGCGGCGGCCGTGGAGCTGACGGGGGACCGCGTCTCGCTGCCCGTCGACATCGACGCCTGGGGGGACGCGGCGGGCCTCACCGACCTGGGCGGCAAGCGGATGAGCGAGACGAGCTCGCCCCTGTCGCTGGTGGCGTCGGGCATCCCGGTCGCGGGCGAGCCCGTCGCGGTGCACGACGCCGCCCGCCGCGGCTCCACCGCCACCGACGAGCAGCGCGAGGCTGCCGAGGGCCGGCTGCTGTGGGTCACGGGCTTCGTGCTGGGGCCGGGCGGGCTGGGCGACACCGGCGAGCAGCTGCCGGTCCCCGAGGAGCTGAGGTCCCGCGCGCTGGTGGTCTTCCTGCAGCTCTCGGGCAGCGAGCACGGTGACCGGCGGCGGCTGGAGGTGCTGCGCGACCGCGCGGTCGTCGCCACCGACATGTCCTTCACCATCACCGACCCGCGCCGCGAGGACGGCCCACTGATCTGGGTCAACCCGTCGTTCACCCGGCTCACCGGGTACAAGGTCGAGGACGCGGTAGGCCGGAACTGCCGGTTCCTGCAGGGCCCGAACACGGACCGGCACGCCGTGGAGCGGATGCGGGCGGCGCTGCGTGCGCAGGAGCCGATCACCGAGGTGGTGCTGAACTACCGCAAGGACGGCACGGCCTTCTGGAACCAGGTGTCGATCTCGCCGGTCGTCGACGGCGCCGGGGACCTCGTCAACTTCGTCGGCGTGCAGAACGACGTCACCGAGCGGGTGCTCGTCGAGCAGGAGCGGCGGGCGGCCCTCGCCGACGCCGAGGAGGCGCGCAGCCAGCTGCGCCTGCTCGCCGAGGCGACCACGCAGATGACCGAGGCGCTCGGCGTCGACGACGCGTGCCACGGGCTGGCCCGGCTGGTCGTCCCGCAGCTCGCGGACGTCTGCGCGGTGGACCTGCTGGACGGCCCGGGCTCCGGGGTGCGCCGGGTCGCGGTGGCGGCCCGCGACCGGGCCGACGAGGAGCGGATCGCGCGGATGGCCGAGGTCCGCGACTACCGCCCGGGGCAGGGCACCTCGACCGGCGAGGTGCTGGCGACCGGCGAGCCGGTCCTGCTCTCGGACCTGCCCGAGCACGGCGCCGACCGGTACGGCGACGCCGACGCCGACGCGGTCCGGCTCTACGACCGGCTGCGGCTGCGGTCGGCGATGGTGGTGCCGCTGCGCGCCCGCGGCCGGGTCCTCGGCGCCGTCACCCTGGCGACCCAGCACCCCTACGGCCGCCGGTACGGGCAGCGCGACCTGCACCTGGCCACCGACCTCGCCGGGCGGGCCGGGCTGACCGTCGACAACGCGCGGCTCTACGAGCGCGAGCACGCCGCGGCGGCGACCCTGCAGCACAGCCTGCTGCCGGCCGTGCCCGAGGTGGGCGGCCTGCAGATGGCCGCGCGTTACCGGGTCGGCACGGACGGCAACCAGGTCGGCGGCGACTGGTACGACGTGCTGCCGCTGCCCGACGGGGCGGTCGGCATCGCGGTGGGCGACGTCGTCGGGCACGATCTCTCGGCCGCGGCGGCCATGGGCCAGCTCCGCGGTGTGCTGCGCTCGTACGCGTGGGACGGCGGCCGCCCCGGCTCGGTGCTCGACCGCTGCGACCAGCTCGTGCAGGGGCTGGAGATGGCGTCGATGGCGACCGCGGTCTACGCCCGGCTCGAGCCGCCGGCGGCCTCCGGGGAGCGGGTGCTGCACTACGCCAACGCCGGGCACCCCGCGCCGCTGCTGCTGACCCGCGAGGGCGAGCTGCGCCGGCTGGACGGGCACCTCTCGCCGATGATCGGCGTCGTCCCGACCCTCGGCCGCGCCGGCGGGGAGGGCCGCACCGAGGCCACGCTGACCGTGCCCGCCGGGGCGCTGCTGCTGCTCTACACGGACGGTCTCACCGACATCGCCGGGGAGGACGCCGACGAGCGCGCCGAGCTGCTCGAACGCACCCTGCGGGAGGTCCCCGCGGACTCGCCGGCGGAGGCCGTCGTCGACCGGGTGCTGGCCGTGTGCGAGCCGGCCCACCTGCGCGACGACATCGCCGTGCTCGCCGTCCGGCTGGAGGGCTGAGGCCGGCCGATCGCGCCCTGGTCCCGTCCCGCTCGTCCCGCCCGGACGACCGGTGCCCCCGATCGGGGTAACCGACTGCCTGCTCCCGCCGCCCGCTCACGGACCCGCGACGCCCGTTCGGCGTGCGGGGCCGCATCCGGGGACTACGACAGGAAACGATGCCGTTGACGTCGGCTGACGAGGCCGGACGCGAGACGGTCGGCAACGGGGCCGATCGGGCAGGGGGGCGAGTTTCGTATGGTGGCGGTGCCGGAGATCGAGGGCATCGGCACGCCCGCGCAGCGGCGCGGCGGGCCCGCCCGCATTCCGCCCGCGCGCCGGCGCCTGGTCGCCGTCGCGGTGAGCCCCATGGAGCTGTTGCGGCCGGAGTCCGACCTCGCCCGCGTGGTCGCCGACGCGGGGCGGGTGGACCTGCTGCTCGCCCGGGACGACGCGCCCGCCGCGGCGCCGGTGGTCGCGCCGGTCGACACCGTCGCGAGCCTTCCCGGCGCGCTCGACCAGGTGGACGTCCGGTTCGAGGGTGCCGACCCCGGTCGGCGCGCGGAGCCCCTCGACGGGCGCGGCTGGGAGGAGTGGGACGACGACCTCGGCGTCGACGAGGAGGACGACGAGCCGGACGACGCGGACGGCCTGGCCGCCGCGATCGACGCCCTCGGCCTGCCGGACCTGCACGTCCACCGGCTGGGCCTGCCCGGCCGGATCGGCGCCGCCGCGGAGGACGATCTCGTGGCCGCCCTCTCCGAACTCGTCGGCTTCGACCCCGAGCCGGGCGTGTACTGCGTGGCCCCGCTGCCCTCGCCCGCCGACCCCGAGCGGTCGGCGGTCGCCGCCGCCGTCCAGCGGGTGGTCCGGGTCTACGCACTGCCGATGCTGCGCTACCGGTGCCTCGAGCTCAGCGTCGTGGGCGGCGAGGGCTGAGCGGCTCCCTCCACCGCGCCGGGCAGGCTTCCGACACGCCGAAGGGGCGGTCCCGAGGGTCCCGGGACCGCCCCTTCGCCGTGCCGGCCCTTCCCGCGGCCCCCGACGCCGCGGGAAGAGGACGACTCAGCTCGCGGAGGCGAGCTTGCGCTTCTGCTGGTCGCGGCGCTCCAGCAGCAGGCGGCGCTCGGACTCGCCGAGGCCGCCCCAGACACCGAACGGCTCGCGCGTCTCGAGGGCGAACTCGCGGCACATGTCGATCACGGGGCAGCGCTGGCAGACCGCCTTCGCCTGGGCCGTCCGGCGGGCGCGGGAGGGGTTCCGCTCGCCGTCCGGGTGGAAGAAGACCGCGCTGTCCATGCCGCGGCACGCGCCCAGGCGCTGCCACTGCCAGGCGTGGTCCATGGGCCCAGGGAGGCGGGACACGTCGCTCACTCGGCTCACCTTCGCTCTCGTGGGAGGGCCCGACCACGTGCCGGGCGATCTGCCGCGGCGTTCCCCGAGCCTTTCGCGGCCAAACGCCGGATGGGCCGGAACACAGTGGAGAGAGCAGAAGTTGTCGGGCGCGGCACCGGGTGTCGGAGGTGCGGCGGCCCCGAAGGCACGAACGTCCGTGCAGCTCAGAGCGGTCGGAGAGGATCCCCCGAACGCCGCCGGGACGCATCTCGACACACCATGATTGTGACTCTCGTCACAACACGGGCAGGGGCCTCAGGTGGCCTGGAGGGCCTGCTCGATCGTGTCGTGGATGTCGAACATGGGCACGAGGCCCGCGATCGAGAGCGGACGCAGCACCCGCCGGCCGGTGCACGCGAGCCGGAGCTCCACCCCGGCCTGGTGCGCCGCCTCCCGGACCTCGATCAGCACCGCGAGACCGCTGGTCCCGAGGAACGTGACGCCGTCGAGCGCCAGCACCACGAGCTGGGCGCCGTCGGACACCTGGCCGAGCACGACCGAGCGCAGCTGCGGGGAGGTCAGCATGTCCACCTCGCCGCCGACCTCGACGACGACCTGCCCCTCGCCCGCGGGCCGGGTCGAGACGGTGATCTGGTCGTCCGACTCGCCGCGGCGGACCGCGGCGCCGGAGGGGTCGTGCGTGTGCTGCATTGGCGGAACGGTAAGGGCTGCCGGACCTCACTGCCACTCGGAGCGCGACCCCCGGGGCCCGCGCCTGCGGCGGCGCGGCGAGCGGTCATCGGGCCGCGACGAGAGCACCCGGCGCGGGCTCAGCGGAGCTCGTGGTGGCTGTCGTCGGGCCGCCGCGTGTAGCCGCTCCGACCCAGCAGCTCGAGCAGCGGGACCGCCACGCGGCGGCTGGTTCCGAGCGCCTGGCGCGCCTCGCTGAGGGTGAACACCGGCCCGATGGTGCGCAGCACCTCGACCGCGCGGTCCGGTGCGTCCGGGAGCAGGACGACGCCGCGGGCGAGCTCCACCAGCTCGCCCGCCCGCACCAGCGCCGCCAGCTCCTTGGTGCCGAGGCCGAGCTGGGTGAGCCGGTCGGCGTCCGGGGCCGCGAACGGGGAGCCCGCCAGATCCGCCCGCAGCGTCGCCAGGGCGGTCCGGACCTTCACCGGCAGGGCGTGGGCGCGGTCGAGCCGGACGCGGCCGTCGCGCAGCACGAGCGGGACCTCCCCGTCGTCCGACCCGGCCGGGGCGGCCAGGACGGCGGGCAGCAGGGCGGCGTCGGGCAGGTCGGCGGCCCGTCGTGCGGCCTCGGTCGTGAGTCCGGGGTCGAGCGGCTCGGCCGAGTCGTGCGCCCGGACGGCCCGGCCGAGGGCGGCGACCGCACGGGCCGCCCGCGCGGGGTCGACCAGCCACCCGTGGGCCGCGGGCACGCGCAGGGCCGCCACCTCGGCCGGCGGGACCCCCATCGCGATCAGCTCCGCGCTCCGCACGACCCCGCGCCGGGCCAGCTCACCGGCCGCGGTGC
>NZ_JBHSQK010000013.1:0-21099 GCF_042658055.1 Pseudonocardia lutea | reverse complement strand
ATCGCCGCCCAGCTGGTCAAGCGCGGCGGCCTCGACTGATGACGAGCGAACGACGCTCTCGCTCACCGGAGAGGGTATGAGCGAGAGCGCGGTTGGTGCAGGAAGGCCCGGATGCGCAGTCCTCCGCGGGGCCCCGCGCGAGGCAGGACCGCGAGGCCTGGCGACAGCCGGTCGAACCCCGTAGCGTGCACGCAAACGATTGCTTCGGGAGGACCTCTCATGTGCGGACAGTGCCGCGCACCGGGCTCGAGAGAGGACTGGTTCGCCGCAGGAGCACCCGACTCCCTGGGTGGCCGCCGGCGCGCCAGGAGCGACCTCGCGCGGGCCGCGAGCGTCCTCCTGGCACCTCTGGGCCTGCGGGTGGACGCCCACCCGGGCTCGATGTCCCTCGCCGTGCGCACCTCCACCGGACGGACGGTGATGGTGTCGCGGCTGGAGGAGATCGCCGACGCCGCGCGGGAACTCACCGGACGGACCGCGGACCCGCTCGATCCCGCGTTGCTCGCTCACCCACCCGAAGCGGGCCGCGCGTGATCGAAGCCGTCCTCGTCTCGGGATTCCTCGGTGCGGGCAAGACGACGTGGCTCGCCCACCACCTCCGGACCACCACCGAGGAGGTCGACCTGGTGGTGGTCAACGACTTCGCCGACGAGGGCGTCGACCACCTCCTCCTACGGGACGCCGCAGCGCAGGTGAATGCGCGCATCGCGAGCGTCGTCGGGGGATGCGCATGCTGTGAACGGCTCGACGAGTTGCGCGCGGTCCTCCTCGATGCCGTCAACCGCGCCCATGCGACGGACGCACGGGCCGCCGGACGCGTGCTCATCGAGACCTCGGGGCTCGCCGAGCCACACGAGATCGTGCGCATGATCGACGACGAGCCGGTGCTGCGCACGAACCTCGCCCTGCGGACACTCGTGATCGTGGTCGACGGACTGGACGGCCGGCGCCTGCTCCGCCACCGGGCGACGGTGCGCGCCCAGGTCGCGCTGGCCGATCGGATCGTGCTGACCCGCGCCGACCTCGCCCACGAGGAGGAGCTCGCCGAGCTGGCCGCCACTGTGCGCCGACTCAACTCCTCGGCCGAGGTGGTGGCGGCAGGTCTGGGGCACGAACGCCCCGTCACGCCGGTGGCGCCGCCCGTCCCGGACACCTTCGACGACGCCGAAGCAGCCGGACCGGAGCCGCGCTCCTGGAGCATCGAACTCGAACCCGGTACGAGCTGGGCGGAGTACGCCCTGTGGCTCGACGCGGTCTGCCGGGCCCATCCGCAGCGTCTGTTGCGCAGCAAGGGGCGGGTGCCGACCGCCAACGGCCCGCTGTTGGTGCAGTCGATGGGCGCGGAGATCGCCCGGCCCGTTCCGGCGGACGGGCACGCCGGCACCTCGATGGTCTTCATCCTCGACGGTCTCGCGCCGGATCTCCTCGAGCGGTCCCTGCGCACCTTCGTGCCCAGCGCCTTCGCCGCCCACCGGGGCTGACCCCGGCGCCGAGCGCACCGGCCCCCGGTTCGCCCTTCGACTGCTCCTGGCCGGGCGGGCGCGGCCCGTCGAGCGGCCGCATCCGGCCCAGTGAGCAAATGATTGCGCTCGGTGCGCAAGGCTTGCTCAGGCCGCTTCACGCAGATGAAACGGCTGACCGTTGACTCCGACGCCCTCACCGCCTACCTTCAACGCAATCGTTCGCGTGATCGCGCTCACGTGGGCCCCGGGTGCCCGGAGTGGCCGCGAACGACCGCACTCAGGACACGACGTTCAGGGGAGACCTGTATGCCCAAGGAGATCAAGGTCTGTGTCGGCGCCGACATCGACGCGGTGGCCGGGTGGCTGGGCTCGTACGGCGGCGAGGACTCGCCCGCCGACATCCAGCGCGGCATGTTCGCCGGTGAGGTGGGCATTCCGCGGTTGCTGAACCTGTACCGCAAGTACGACATCAAGACGACGTGGTTCGCCCCGGGGCACTCGATCGAGACGTTCCCGCACCGTATCGAGAAGATCGTCGAGGCCGGTCACGAGCTGGCGTCGCACGGCTACTCGCACGAGAACCCGATCCTGATGAGCCCGCAGCAGGAGGAGGACGTCCTCAACAAGTCGATCGAGCTGATCGAGAAGTTCTCCGGACAGCGCCCGCGGGGGTACATCGCCCCGTGGTGCGAGCTGTCGGCGGTGACGGCGGACCTGCTGCTCAAGAACGGCTTCCGCTACGACCACAGCCAGGCGTTCCACGACTTCCAGCCGTTCTACGCGCGCACCGGCGACACCTGGACCAAGATCGACCTGTCCGGGTCCGCGGCGAACTGGATGAAGCCGCTGGTCCGCGGCGAGGAGATCGACCTCGTCGAGATCAACTTCAGCTGGTACATCGACGACCTCCCGCCGATGATGTTCATCAAGGGCAGCCCGAACAGCCACGGGTTCGTGAACCCGCGCGACATCGAGCAGATGTGGCGCGACCAGTTCGACTGGGTCTACCGCGAGTACGACTACGCGATCTACCCGATCACGATCCACCCGGACGTCTCGGGGCGCCCGCAGGTGCTGCTCATGCTCGAGCGGCTCTTCGAGCACATCCTCGGACACGAGGGCGTCACCTTCGACACCTTCGAGAACATCGCGGAGGACTTCCGGCGCCGGTTCCCGTTCGAGGAGAACAAGCGCTACCCGTTCGACCGCGACCTGCCCTGAGCCCGGACGGGACTCGACAGGTCGGCCTGCCGCGCCGCCTGCCGGCAGGCCGACCGCCCGAGATCGCCCTGCTCGGTCCTCGCCCCCACCCGATCAGCGCCCCAGTCGAAGGAGACACCGTGAGTGGCCACCTCCCACACGTGCTCGTCGTGACGATGGGAGGAACGATCGCGTCGGTCCCCGCGGCCGACGGCCGCGACGCCGTACCGCGACTCGGGCCGGCCGAACTGCTCGCCTCGGTGCCGGGAGCCGAGCGGGTCGCCACCGTCCGCACCGAGTCGTTCCGGCAGTACCCGTCCGGTGATCTCACCCTCGCCGACGTGGTCGAGCTCGCCCAGCTCGTGCACAAGCGGGCCGGCGAGGTGGACGGCGTGGTCGTCACGCAGGGGACCGACACCCTGGAGGAGACGTCCTTCCTCCTCGACCTTCTCCTCGACCGGGACGCCCCACCCGTCGTCCTGACCGGTGCCATGCGCAATCCCGGGCTGCCGGGGGCCGACGGGCCCGGCAACCTGCTGGCGGCCCTGCGTGTCGCCGCGTCGCCCGCGGCTCGCGGACTGGGCCCGTTGGTGGTGTTCGCCGACGAGATCCACCTGCCGCGCTTCGTGCGCAAGCTGCACACCTCCAGCATCCACGCGTTCGGCTCGCCGAACGCCGGCCCGGTCGGCTGGGTGACCGAGGACCGGGTCCGCATCCCGCTCGTGCCGCGGCGCCGCGAGGCGCTGTGCGCCCCCGAGTCGCTGTCCGCCCCTCTCCCGTCGGTCGGCATCATCCGGATCGGGCTCGGGGCCGAACCCCTGCGCCCGGAACACGCCGCCGGCTTCGACGGCCTCGTCGTCGAGGTCTTCGGCGGGGGGCACGTGCCCAGCTCGATCGTCGACTCCCTGGCGGAGATCGGCACACGCGTCCCGGTCGTGATGGCGACCCGGACCGGAGCCGGCGAGCTGTACGAGTCGACCTACGCCTTCCCCGGTTCCGAGCGTGACCTGCTCGGCCGGGGACTGATCAGCGCCGGCGCGCTGGACGGCGCCAAGGCCCGGCTGCTGCTCATCCTCCTGATCGCCGCCGACGCCGGGACCGACGCCATCCGCGACCGGTTCGCGGCCATCCCCTGACCCGCGGGCCGGTACACGCACGGGCCTCGCCAGGCGCGGACACCCCGCCCGGTCGCGGCGCCGCAAGCCCGGCACCGACCCGGCTCACCTCGCACGGCCCGCCGCGGACCTTCGCCCGCCGGCGGTAGTTCGGCCTGCTCGACCGCAGTTCCACCGTCACAACAGCACTGCGTTCCCGCGAGGAGTCCTCCGACATGCCATCGTCAGCGTCCTTGTCACCCTCGGCCGAGGCCGAGCGGATCAACGCCTCCGTCGGGCTGATCGACGTCCGGCGCGCGACCATCATCTGCTTCTTCGCCTGGACCTTCGCCGTCTACGACTTCGTCCTGTTCGCCAACCTGCTCCCGGTCATCGCCCAGGAACTGGGTTGGACCGGCGCCCAGACCACCGGGGTCAACACGTGGGTCACGCTCGGGACGGCGTTGGTCGCCTTCGCCATCGGCCCGTTCGTGGACCGCATCGGACGCCGCGCCGGCATCGTGGTCTGTGTCGTCGGCGCCGCGATCGCGTCCCTGCTGACCTGGCTCGGCGGGTACGCTGCCGGCGCGCTCGGCCTGGCCGGGCTGGTCCTGCTGATCCTCATCCGGGCACTGGCCGGTCTCGGGTACAGCGAGCAGGCCGTCAACGCGACGTACCTGAACGAGATGTACGCGCACGTCTACACCGACGAGCGCTCGATCAGGCGACGTGGGTTCATCTACTCGGTGGTCCAGGGCGGCTGGCCGATCGGGTCGGTCATCGCGGCCCTGTCGATCTACATCCTGCAGCCGATCGGCGGCTGGGAGCTGTGCTTCATCGTGGCGGTGTTCCCGGCGATCTTCATGTTGATCGCGGCGCGCAAGCTGAAGGAGAGCCCGGTCTTCGCCGCCCAGCGCCGTGTCCGTGAACTGCGGGCGGAGGACCGCACCGCCGACGCCGACGAGCTCGCCCGGCTCACCGGACTGGACCGGACCCCGCACAAGTCCGGCTTCGGAGCGCTGTTCCGCGGCGAGTCCCGCCGAGCGACCCTGGCCCTGTCCGCGGCGTTCCTGCTCAACTGGCTGGGCATCCTGGCCTTCGCCTTCCAGGGCACGCTGATCCTGGTCAACGGCAAGGAGGTCTCCTTCACCGGTGCGCTCGAGGTCCTCATCGTCTCCAACGTCGCCGGGTTCTTCGGCTACCTCTTCCACGGCTGGCTCGGCGACCGGATCAGCCGGCGCAACACCATCGCCATCGGGTGGACGTTCTCCGCGATCTGCTTCGGGGTCATGGTCCTCGGGCCGAATGGGAACTTCCCGCTGCTCGTGAGCGCGTACGCGCTGGGCACCTTCTTCCTCATCGGCCCGTACGCCGCCGTGCTGTTCTTCAACAGCGAGTCCTTCCCGGTCGAGACCCGCGCGACCGCCGGCACCCTGATCAACGCCCTGGGGCAGATCGGCGCGATCATCGGCGGCATCCTGTTCACCGCCACCCTCGCCGCCGCCGGGCAGAGCGCGGGCGAGCAGGCCGCGGCCTGGATCCGGGCCGGCCTCTTCTGGGGCTGCATCCCGATCCTGATCTCGGCCGCCGCCATCCTCTGCGCCCGCAACGTCAAGCCGCTCACCAGCACCCGGATCGTCCAGAACGAGGCGGGCGGGACTCCCGGTGCCGCGGGCGAGAGCCCGGCAGCCCGGTGACCCCATCCCCGGCCGGAGCGACGGGCTCATGAAGATCACCGGGAAGCGGGCCCTGGTCGTGGGCGGCACCGGCGGCATCGGCGCTGCCGTCGCCGACACCTTCGCCGACGCCGGCGCCACGGTCCTCGTCGCCGACCGGCGGCCCGGCTCGGGCCGGCACCCGAGCATCCCGCTCGACGTGACCGACGAGCAGGACGTCGCCGACGCCGTCGCCGAGGCGCTCACCCGCCTCGGCGGCATCGACATCCTCGTCAACAGCGCGGGGGTCCTCGACCAGGCCGACGTCGCGTGCATGTCACTGCGCCAGTGGCAGCGCACCATCGACGTCGACCTCACCGGGGTCTTCCTGGTCAGCCGAGCCGTTCTGCCGCACATGACCGCACAGGGCTGGGGCCGCATCATCACCGTCGCCTCACAGCTGGGCATCAAGGGCTCACCCTCGATGGCCCACTACGCGGCGGCCAAGGCCGGGGCCATCGCCTTCACCAAGTCGCTGGCCCTGGAGGTCGCGCAGGCGGGCGTGCTGGTCAACGCCATCGCACCCGGGCCCGTGGAGACCGACATGACCGTCGACCTCACCCCGGAGTGGCGTGCCCGGAAGACCGCCGAGCTGCCGCTGGGCCGGTTCGCCGTCCCCACCGAGGTCGCTCCCACGGCCCTGCTGCTGGCGAGCGACCCCGGCGGCAACCTCTACGTCGGGCAGACCCTCAATCCCAACTGCGGCGACGTCATGCCCTAGCGACACGGGCGCCTGCAGCCCTGGACCGCGATCTTCCCCCGGACGAGCCGCCTCCTCGGCCGACCCGGAGGCGCGGGAGGCGACGGCTCGGGGACGCCACCCGATCACCGAGCCCGCCACGGATACGATGGGGGCCGGCCAGTGCGCAGGAGGAGGCTAGGTGGCGGCAACCGAGCCGGTCACGTTGGCTCAGATCGCCAAACGAGCCGGCGTCCACGTCTCGACCGTCTCCCGAGCCCTCGCCACCAACGTCAGCGGTGTCGGCAGCGGCACCGCCTCCCGGATTCGGGCGATCGCCGAGGAGATGGGCTATCACCCCGATCCGGCCGCGTCCGCTCTCCGGACCCGGCGGAGCGGGGCGCTGGGCATCATCATGCCGCGGCTGACCGACTACGTCCTCGCCCGCATCTACGAAGGCGCCGACGAGGCCGCGCACGACATCGGCTACACGACCGTCGTCGCCAATTCCAACGACGATCCCGCCCTGCGCATGGAGCGCCTGGACAAGATGCTCGCCCGCCGTGTCGAGGGCTTCGTCATCGGCGATGCCCGCCTCGACGGGGACGACCTGGTCCAGGCGCTCAAGCGCCGCGGGATCCCGTACGTGCTGGTCAACCGCCGGCTCCGCGGACATCCCTCGGTCACCACCGACGACGTCCGCGGCGGTCGCCTCGCCGGCGAGCACATCCTCGGTCTGGGGCACCGTAGCGTCGGCGTCGTCGCGGGCCCGGAGTACGCGAGCACGTGCGTCGAGCGCACCCACGGGTTCGTGGAGCGGTTCCTCTCTGCCGGGATCAACGTCCCCGACAGCTGCATCCAACCCTCCGCCCCGGACGCCGAGGGCGGCCACAGCGCCGCCGATGCCCTGCTGCGCCGGCACCCCGACATCACCGCGATCTTCGCGATCAACGACTTCGCCGCCATCGGAGCCATGGGTGCCGCTCGCGAGCACGGCCGGACCGTGGGGCGCGACATCGCCGTCATCGGCTACAACGACATCCCGCTGGCCAGCTGGCTGCCCGTGCCCATGAGCTCGATCAGCTCACCCATGGTGGAGATGGGCCGCGCGGGTTCGAAGGCCCTGCACGAGATCATCGCCGGAGGACGCCCCGCACCGGTGCTCCTCGAGCCGACGTTGTGTGCACGGGATTCCACCCTGAACGTGGCCGTGTGACGCCGTCGTGACCTCGCGACCTGGAGATTTCCCCGGCCCGACCGCGCGCCTCCTTCACAAATCACGGAAGCGACATCACGCTGTGGAGTGAACTCCTTACAGAAGGCGGTGGGCGCATTGGGCCCAGACGTGTCGGTTCCCGCTGATCAGCAAGCCGCGCGGCGGGCACGGGTCGCGGCGGTACGCGCCCAGGCCCGCCGATGTGCCGCCGGACTGCGCGCCGGCGAGGCGCTCTACCCCGCAGGGGAGTGGGCCGCCCGCGAGCGCGAGGCCCTGAACGCGTTGCGGGCGCTGACCGCGTTCCTGCACCTGCACCCGAACGACCCGGTGGCCCAGGCGATCGCCTCCGAGCTCGCCGACCCGGCCGCGCCATGACGAGCCCGCTCCGCTGAGGCGGCAACGCCTGGACCTTCGGCGCCACCGTCGGCGTCGACGGCGCCGACGTCATCCCCGGAAGCCGCGTTCGATCCCTCTCCAGACGCCGTCGTAGTCGGACTGGCGGTGGACGGCGGCGTGGGCGAAGTCGGGGACGGTGATCGGCCAGCGGGTCTCGAACATGAAGGCGAGCGTGTCGGTGATCTTCTGCGGGGCGAGTTCGGCGGTGCTGGCCTTGCGGTAGGTCTCGGCGTCGGGGCCGTGCGCGCTCCACATGTTGTGCAGGCTGGCGCCGCCGGGCAGGAACCCTTCGGCCTTGGCGTCGTAGACGCCGTGGACCAGGCCCATGAACTCGCTCATGACGTTGCGGTGGTACCAGGGCGGGCGGAAGGTGTCCTCGCCGACGAGCCAGCGCGGCGCGAAGACCACGAAGTCGGCGTTCGCCTGGCCGGGGGTGTCGGTGGGTGAGGTGAGCACGGTGTAGATCGACGGGTCGGGGTGGTCGTAGGAGACCGTGCCGAGGACGTTGAACCGGGCGGTGTCGTACTTGTAGGCGGAGTGGGTGCCGTGCCAGGCGACGACGTCGAGCGGGGAGTGGTCGTAGTCGGCGGCCCACAGTTCGCCGGCGTACTTCTGCACGACCTGGACGGTTTCTTCGCGGTCCTCGTAGGCGGCGACGGGGTAGCGGAAGTCGCGGGGGTTGGCCAGGCCGTTGGCGCCGATCGGGCCGAGCTCGGGCAGCACGAAGGGCTGGCCGTAGTTCTCGCAGACGTACCCGCGGGCGGGCCCGTCGGGCAGTTCGACGCGGAACCGCACCCCGCGGCCGATCACGGCGATCTCCCCGGGTGCGACGTGCAGGCGGCCGTACTCGGTGTGCAGCAGCAGGGATCCCTGCTGGGGCACGAGAAGGAGCTCGCCGTCGGCGTCGACGAAGTAGCGGCCGGTCATGGTCCGGTCGGCGGCGTAGAGGTGGACGCCGATGCCGGCGCGTTGGCGGACGTCGCCGTTGGTGCCGAGGGTGTAGAGGCCGTCGACGAAGTCGGTGGGCTGGTGCGGGAGGGGGAGCGGGTCCCAGCGCAGCCGGTTGGGGTCGGTGATCCCGGTGGTGTCCGGGGCGGAGCGCAGCAGGCCGGTGTCGATGCGACGGAACGGCGGGTGCGCGGCCGAGGGCCGGATCCGGTACACCCAGCTGCGGCGGTTGGTCGCGCGGGGCTCGGTGAAGGCGGTGGCGCTGTGCTGTTCGGCGTAGAGCCCGAGCGGGGCCCGTTGCGGGGAGTTGCGGCCGACCGGGAGCGCTCCGGGCACGGCCTCGGAGGCGTGTTCGTTGCCGAAGCCGGACGCGTAGGTCAGTTCCGCCCCGGTGCTGGGCGCGGCGGCCGCGGACGGCAGGGTGCTGGTCATCGACATTCCCCTTCGTCGGTCGAATGTGCGAGTCCGGTCGAGGGTGTCAGAGGCGGGGCTCCCGCGTCGACGACGACCCCGGTCCCGATGGCCGGGGGGCAGGGGTTCAGGTCAGCCGCTCCACCGTCGCCGGTGTCGTCGTCGGCCCCGGGACCAGGCGGGCGCGGGCGGTGGCGAGGGCGAGGGCGACCTGTCCGGTGATCTTGTCGGCGTCGGCGGCCCAGCGGTCGGGCTGCGCGGCCTCCGGGACCGCGTGGCAGGCGACGAGCAGGTCGGAGAGCTCGTGGAGGAGCTCGCCGATCGCGTGGGCACGGGTCTCGACCCGGACGGTGGGGTTCACGTGGCCGCCTTTCGAGTGATGGGGTGTCGGTGAGCAGGGACGCATCCGCGGTCAGGCCCAGACCAGGTCGTCGGCCAGGCCGCAGACGATGGCCTCGTCGTGGGTCACCAGCTCGTCCGGGTCCTCGCGAAGGGCCTGGAGGACGACGAGTGCGGCGAGGCGGCGCTCGTCGGGATTCCGGAGCAGCCGAGCGCGCGGCGAGCCGGCCGGGCCGACATACGCCAGCGGCGCCTCGGTGCCGCCGCAGCGTCCCGCGCTGACGGTCCACGTCCCGGAGTCGCGGGCAGCCCTGCGAGCGCGCAACGCCCCGTTCCGGTGGGGGTCGGGCCGGCAGTCGAGTCCGGCCCGGCGGACGATCTCGGCGACCAGCTCGAGGTCGATCGCCGCGCCCGGCGGCGTCAGGTCGTGCCGCGTGGCGGAGAGGTTCGAGCGGGTCATGGCTGGATCTCCGTCGAGGTCGGGAGCGGGTCGCTGTGGATCTGGCCGTGGGGCACGCCGGCGGCGAGGAGCCGGCCGACGACCTCCTTCTGCATGCGGGGCGGGCCGCAGACGACGACGTCGTGGTGCCGCCAGCTCCGGCGGCGGAACACCGTGCCGACCAGGGAGCGGGGGCGCTCGTCGTCGGTCGGGGAGAGGACGGGGGCGAGGGTCAGCCAGGGGCGGTGACGTGCGCCGGGAGCGGCGGAGACGAGCGCGCGCAGCTCGGTCTCGCTGCGTGCGCCGACGTAGAGGTGCGTGCGAGGAGGGTCGTCGCGGGTGTCGAGTGCGGCGATCAGCGCGCTCAGCGGGGCGATCCCGGTTCCGGAGGCGAGGAGGAGCAGGTCGCGCCGGGTGCCGAGGACGTCGGGGAGGCGGCCCAGCGGTGGGCCGAGGCGCCAGGTGTCCCCGACCCGGGTCTGCGCCACCAGGGCCGGGCTGACCAGGCCGTGGCGGAGCGCGCGCACGCAGAACCGCAGGACCCCGTCGGGACGGGCGGGCTCGGTGGGGGACAGCGAGCGCCACAGCCCGGGGCGCTGGGGGATCTCGACGCTGAGGTACTGGCCGGGCCGGTGGGGGAGCGGCTCGAGGGTCTGCACGACGATGCAGGCCAGGTCGGCTCCGGCGCGGTGGTGGTCGACGACGCGGCCGAGCCCCAGCGCCGGGCCGCGGTCGGCCGCCGCGGCGGCGAGCATGTCGTGGGTGGCCGCGGCGTAGGCCTCGGCCCATGCGGCCGCGACCGGTGGTGCCCACGTCGGGCCGTGGAGGTGCGCGAGCGCCTCGAGCAGCGCGTGCCCGGCCGACTCGTAGTGGGCGCCGGTGAGGCCGTGTTTGCGATGGTCGCGGCCGAGGTCGGCGAGGCGGCGCGCCAGTTCCTCGCGGTGGTCGAGGCGTTGGAGCAGCCAGATCAGGGTGTCGCCCAGGGGTGCCCGTCGGCCGTGCGGGTCGACCGGGAACAGCGTGCGCAGTCCCGGCGCTCGTTCGAACAGTGCGACGTAGAACCGGTCGGTCAGTTCCGCCCTCCGCTGCTCGATGCGGGGGCGGCTTCGTCTCACCAGGTCCAGCTGCGCGGGGTCCAGGGCGTGGATCCCGCGGTTGCGGGCGGCCACGTCACGCCGTCCGGTCGGACTCGAGGTCGTGTCCGGTCTCCCGGACGTGCACGGCGTGGAGCACGGCGCCGCGCTCGCGCGCGGAGTCGACGGCCACCCGCAGGGCCTGCAGGTTGGTCAGCGTCCCGGTCACGCCGACGACCACCCGCTCGCGAGCAGACGTCATCGTCGGGTTCCTTTCGCTTCTTCTTCGCCCGGCCCGGCGCCCGACGCACCGCGGTGGGCCGGCCGGGAGGGCGTGCGGAAGTCGGCAGAGGACTGAGGAGGACGCCCGCACGCCCGGTCCAGGCACCTCCCGGACGAGGTCCACGATGCCGGGGAACCGACGCCGCGGCAGGAGCGGTGACAGACCAACAACGACCGCCCGAACCTGCCGGAGCCCGGCAAGGAGCCCGTCGCGGACCCGGGTGTCGCGGGACCCGGAGCCGATCCGCTAGTCGGGCGGGGTCGGGGCGGGCAGGTCGCGCTGCGGCCAGCCGAGCAGTCGGGCACCGAGGACGGCGGCGTGCACGGTGAACCGTTGGGCCGGGTCGGTCGGGTCGTAGCCGGTGAGCTCGGCGATCCGCTCCAGCCGGTAGGTGACCGCACGCACGGACAGGTGCAGCCGGCGCGCGGTCTCGGTCACCACGCAGCCGGTGGCGAAGTAGGCGTCGAGCGTGGCCAGCAGGGGCCCGGCACCGCCGCGCGCCCGGGCCAGGGGGCTGACCACCGCGTGCACCAGGTCGGTGATGGCCGGCTGGTCGCGCAACAGGACCCGGTAGATCAGCAGGTCCTCGGCGCGGACGACGGGCATGTCGAGGTGCAGGCGCACGGCCATCCCCAGCGCTTCCCGGGCTTCCTCGTAGGAGCGGGCGATGCCGTAGGACCCGGGGTAGGGGCGGCCGACGGTGATCCGCCACGGCCCGCCGCGCGGGGCGCGGCGCAGATCGGCGTGCATCAGCTCACCCAGGCCGCGCGACTGACCGGTCGAGGAGGCGGCGGACGGGACGGCCGAGCCGGTGGGGGTGGCGGGGGCGACGACGACGATGCTGCCGTCCTTGGTCGCGACCAGCACGTCGCGGTCGCCGATGCCCTGCACGACGGCACGTTCGAGGCTGCTCAACGCGGCCTCGGCGTCGACGAGGCGGCCGGTGGGCGCGGCCAGGGCGACCTGGTGGGGCTGCGCCATGTCCAGCCCGAACGGCTCGGCCCGCTCGACCAGCGCGCCGATGTCGGCGTCCCCGCGCAGCAGGTCCTCGATGAGTTCGCGGCGCAGGGTCTCCTCGCTGCGCATCATGTCGCGGCGGGCGGCCGTGTAGCCCTCGGCCAGGCTGGCCACCGCCCGGTCGACCGCGCGCATGACCGCCTCGGCCGCGGTGGCGGTGGTGGCGCTGTCCGGGAACCTCACCACGGCAGGCAGCTCGCGCCACAGCCGCCAGGCCGCGGACAGGTACAGCTGGACGGCGTTGCCGGCCGAGACCCCGAGCTCGGCGGCTCGACGGCCGTTGAGCCCGACCGCGTCGAGCTCGGACCTGTCGGGGCGACGCCCGGTGGTGGCGGCCTCGGCGAGCATCGACAGGAACCCCCCGAGCAGCTCGACCGGCACGCCGCCGGCGCCGCGGCCGGCCTCCTGCGCCACGCGCTGCAACCAGGCGGCGTCGGGAGGCCGGTCCGTCGGCCTCGGGGCCTTGTCGGGTGGACGG
The DNA here is from genome assembly GCF_042658055.1 of Pseudonocardia lutea. Lineage (NCBI taxonomy): Bacteria > Bacillati > Actinomycetota > Actinomycetes > Pseudonocardiales > Pseudonocardiaceae > Pseudonocardia > Pseudonocardia lutea. Next base: position 8,348 of record NZ_JBHSQK010000013.1, on the reverse strand, counting down.
GTCATCTCTCTTCTCTCCTTGCCGGCCCGACCAGTGTGCTCGGTGCCCGGCCCCGAGGCTGCCGGGGTTCGGCAGTTCCATGGCCGGAGACGTGGGTGCGGTCGGCTGCTGCGGCGGGTGGGTGCCCGAGGGCACCGTCGCGGTGGGGGCGTCCTTGGCCGCCCTGATCCCGGACCGGGGCGGCGCCGGCCCCCGGGACACGGCCCCGTACCGTGCGGCGCCCGCTCTGTCCGGGCCGGACGTCCGCGCCCCTCGTCCGGTCACCGACCGACCGTTGCGAGGCGTGTCCTGCCTCGGCCGGTGCGTCTCCGGTCCGTGCAGGGTCTCGTGCAGCCGCAGCAGCGACAGGACCGCCCGGGGACTTTCGTAGGGCAGCAGGGCTCCGGCACCGGGGACGGTGACCACGCTGGTGCGCAGCACGCGCCGGACCGGCCGGACGAGCCGGCCGTCGCCGAAGAGCGGGTCGTGTTCGCCGACGGCCACGGTGCACGGTGTCCGACGCCACCGGTGCGCCAGCTCGGGCTGCGCGGGCGGTGTGCTGCTCATCGCGACGTGCCGACCGACCAGCCCCACCCAGTCGACGAGCGCACCCGGCGGGACGAAACCAGGGCCGGCGAGCCGGACGAGGAGCCGGGCCGCCGCCGCGGCGGTCGGGGCGAGCCGCCACGCCAGCAGCGCCGCGGCGGCACGCAGGTCGGCGGCGGGACGCACGAGCCCGTACGGGCTGAGCAGCACGAGACCGTCGACGTACGGCGCCGGGCGCGCGGCGAGAGCGACCGCGGCCCCGAAGCCGTGCGCCAGCACCGTCACGCCGTCGGGAGATCGCCTTGCCACGACCGCCAGAAGCCCATCCAGCCAGCTCCCGTAGTCCCGGAGACGCTCCCTGTTCGGTCGGCCCGGCGAGCCCAGGCCGGCCTCGCCGGGCAGGTCGACGGCGACCACCCGGTAGCGCTCGGAGAGCGTCTCCAGCAGGTCGACCAGCACGGCGGCGTTGCCGTGTCGGCCGGGGAGCACGAGGACGGTCCGCCCGTGGTGCTCACCGGTGGTCACGAGGTGCGCAGCGCGGTGGTCGTACGGGTGCGGATCGCGGAGGCGCTCACGGCGGTGCGGCACCGGCCAGGCGGCGAGCTGTTGCCGGCACCAGGCGTGGATCGACGATCTGCCGGATCTACTTCGGTAGATCCACATGGCGCGTTCCTTTCGACGGCTTTCTGTCGGGGAGGCCCAGGCAGCTGCGGGGGACGGGGTCGGCCGGCGAGGCGGGGCGGCATCCCGGGCGTCGGCTGCGGGTTCGCGTGGGCGCGGCCGTGGCCGATGAGCCAGGCCGGGGGACCCGACCGGGCCGGTGGATCACGCACCGGCGGGTCAGCACCGTCCAGGGGGTGAGCCGGCGCGGGAAGCCGAGCCGCCGCAGCCATGCCGGTCGGGTGTCGATCAGCCGGACGGTCCAGCGGCCGTCCCGGTCCTCGCGAAGGCCGATGTCGCTCACGCGCACGGGTCTGGTCCGAGCCGGCGTGGTCAGCACGGGGCTGCCCAGGACGGCCTCGGCGAGCCATTCCCGTTGCGGTTCGGTCGACAGGTGCGACGGGCCGGACGGTTGCCGCGTGGTGCGCACCCGCAGTCGGGAGTCACCCCACGACATCACGGCCTCCGAGGGCAGGGTGAAGCAGTACCCGCCCCCGTCCACCAGGATCGTGTCGACGTGGGGACCACCGCGGGTTCGCGTCAGCCCCAGGTCGCGCAGGTGCCCCAGATGCTCACCCGCGGGGCCACGGACCGCGGCGCCCAGAAGCCGGGCCACCCACAACACGGTCGGTCGACCGGCGCGAGGAAAGGCCCCCGCACGCCGCTTCCGACCCCATCCGAAGAACACCGTTCCACCTGCTCGCTCGACAGCTGATCCTGTTTCCGACGGCAGGAATCGGCGATCGTCCGAGACGCTCCTGCCCTGTGCCTCGCTCGCGAGGCGGTTTCCTTCCTCGCTCCCCTCGGCCGGCGACCTACGCGGTCGCGGACCACGCTTCCGGGCGGTAAGGAACCGCGCGCAGGAGGGTGATCTCCATCGTCTGCCCGTCGGGGAGGGTGTACCGGACTTTCTCGCCCTGCTTCCTCCCGGGAAGCGCCGTCCCGAGCGGGGAATCCGGAGAGCAGGTCATCAGATCGGCGGGATAGGCGCCCTCCTCGGTGTGGGCGAGCAGGAACGTCTCGGTTTCCTGGTCGTCCTCGTACCGGATGGTCAGCACCATTCCCGGTTCGGCCACCCCGTCATCCGGCCGGTCCTCGCCCACGAGCGGATTCTGCAGCAGCTCCTGCAGTTTGCGGATTCGGTTCTCCCGTTCCCGTCGAGCGGTCAGCAGCAGCTGATCGGTGTTGTGGTCGGCGCTGTCGCCGACGAGCTGCTCGGCCGCGTGGCCGCCGAGCCCCTCGGCGCGCTGCCGCAGCAGTTCCACGAGCTCGGCCTTCAGTCGCTCGTAGGCGCTCCGTGCCAACCACACCTGCGTCTCGGTCATGTGCTTCCACTCCTCGAGAAGAGTCCGTCAAGGGGATGTCGCGCAGCGAGGACGAGTAGCGCGCTGCGGCAAGGCAAAGAGCACGGCCCGGTACACATCGGGCCGTGCTCGGCGACGGCGACGGTAGTGGCCGTCGCACTACCACGTCGACCATTCGCGACCCGGTTTCCGGTCCTCGGCACCAGGCCACGACGCCGTGTCGCCAGATGTACCACAAACCCGCGGAGAGCCCGCGAAATTGCCGATGCCCGGAAACCAGGCGGCGGGCAGGTTGCGGGCCCGCGACCTGCCCGCCGCGGCGATTCCCGGGCATGGTGGGTGGTGGGCCTGCCGAGAGCACCCCCGGCAGTCACACCCTCGACGGCAGGCCCACCACCACGTCCTCGTACCGGTCGGGCCCGGCCCTCTCCCGGGTCCGCGTGCGGGGTTCGTCGAGCGAAGGGGTCTGCTGTGGAGTCGGCTGTGCGGCCACGGGTGATCGTGGGCGTGGGCGGACGTGGCTCGCATCCACGAGTCGTCGACACCGCGGTGTCGCTGGCGCGCGGGACCGGTGCGGTCCTCTACGCGGTCGACGTGCGCACCGACCACCGCACCGGCGACGGGTCCCGCGGGGGGCCACCTGCGATGCAGGACGCCTACCACGCGCTGTCCCGGGCCTCGGTGCCCTCCGACGACCTCGACGTGCGCATCGTCGTCACCCCGGGCGACCCGCACGAGACGTTGCTGCGCCTGGCCGACAGACCCGACGACCTGCTGGTTCTCGGCCGTTCACGCCGCCGGTCCCCTCGGGACGTCGGACGTGCGACGGCGCTCCGCTGCGCCGCTGCAGCACGCTGCTCGGTGGTGATCGTGCCCTGCGAGCACCCGGAGCCCGACCGGCATTCACCGACCGATCCCGGCCCACGCGGCACCCGGTAGCGGCGAGAAGACGGCCGTTCCGAAGCGGTTCCACTCATCAATGGCGTGCGAGCAGTGTGCCGCGCTCGCCCGTCGGCATCGTCTGGAGAGAGTTGTGCACAACGGCCGCGCCGTTTCCAGTGTTCCTCGCACCCGCATGAACGGGCACGCTTCGGCTTCACGGTGGGTTCTCGCCGCGACGACGCACGGCCTGGAAATCGCCGTCGACGTCCACGTCGACCCGTTCCCGGAACCGAACGGTGACGACCGGGACCGCTGGGACATCGTTCAGGAGTGGGGCGAGCAGTCGTTCCCGGCGAGTGATCCCCCCGCGAACTGGTAACCGCTCCCGAGGGATTTCCACGGCTGATGAGCGCGCAGTGATGAGGAGAAGCACATGCTGAGCAACCACGAGCGGAATCTGCTCGACGAGGTCGAACGCCGGCTCCGCTCCGACGACCCTGCCTTCGTGGCCCGCCTCGGCGACGGGCAGCAGCGGCTGCCTGCCGGACGCCACTGCGCCGACGCTCCGTTCCGCCTCAGCTGCCCGGTCGTCGTCCTCGGCGTCCTCGCCGTCGGCCTGCTCGTCCTGGGGGTCGCCGCGCACGCCGTCCTCGTGGCGGCCCTGGCCGCGGCGGTCGGCTGGCTGAGCACCGTGCACATCGAGGTCGAGGAGGGCACGTCGTGAACCGACCTCCGCGCCGCCCCGGGCGGGTCGCCGTCGTCGGCGCCGGCATGGTCGGCCTGGCCACCGCATGGTTCCTGCAGCAACGCGGTGCCGACGTCGACGTCTTCGAGCGCCGCCGGGTCGCCGCGGGGTCCTCGTGGGGCAACGCCGGTTGGCTCACCCCCGCCCTGACCACGCCGCTCCCGGAGCCGGCCGTGCTGCGCCACGGGGTACGGGCCGCGCTCGACCCGGCCTCCCCGGTGTACGTGCCGATCAGCCTCGAGGCGAGCCTGTGGCGCTTCCTCACCGGCTTCGCCCGCAACTGCACCACCCGCCGGTGGCGGCGCGGGATGGTCGCCTACCGCAGCGTCAACCGGCAGGCCCTCGACGCGTTCGACGAACTCGCCGCGGGTGGTGTCGAGGCCCCGACCCGGCCGGCCGACCCGTTCCTGGTGTGTTTCGCCCACGACCGCGAACGCGCGGCGCTGCTCGAGGAGCTCGGCGAGCTGGAGCGGCTCGGGCAGAAGGTCGGCTACGACGTCCTCACCGGGCCGCAGGCACGCGAGCGCGCCCCGATCCTGACCGAGCACGTCGGGGCGGCGGTGCAGCTGCACGACCAGCGGTTCATCGACCCCCCGCAGTACCTCGCCGCGCTCGCGGACGCCGTCCGCGGCCGAGGGGCCGTCGTCCACGAGAACACCCGGGTGTTCGACACCTTCGACGACGGCGAGCAGGTGTTCGTGCGCTGCCGCACCGGGATGCACCGCTACGACGCCGTCGTGATCGCCACCGGGGCCTGGCTGCCCGAGCTGACCTACCGACACGGGGTGCGCATGCCGGTGCAGGCCGGGCGGGGCTACAGCTTCAGCGTCGCCGCCGAGCAGCTGCCCGAGGGCCCGATCTACCTGCCGACGCAGCGCATCGCCTGCACACCGCTGGGCGGGCGGCTGCGGATCGCCGGGATGATGGAGTTCCGCGACCCGGACGAGCCCCTCGACCAGCGCCGCGTCCAGGCGATCGTGAACGCCGCGCGGCCCTTCCTGCAGGGGGTGGACCTCACCGACCGGCGCGACGAGTGGGTCGGGTCGCGCCCGTGCACCCCGGACGGGCTTCCCGTGGTCGGCCCCACCGCGTCGCCGCGGGTCTTCGCGGCCGGGGGCCACGGCATGTGGGGCATCGTCCTCGGACCGCTCACCGGCCGGTTGCTCGCCGAGGCCGTCGTCACGGGCACCGCTCCGTACGAGCTGCAGGCCTTCCGACCGCTGCGATGAGTCCCGCGGCCGCGGCGCCGCCGCGGGAGGACCCGCGGGACGGCGCTCGTGGCCCGGGACGGCGCTCGTGGCCCGGGACGGCCTGGTGCACCCGCTCGCGCCTGCGCGACGGGCGCGCTGGCAGCAGAGCGGGCTTGCGAACCTAAATCAGGCCCAGGGCGAGCATCGCCTCGGCGACCCGGGCGTAGCCGGCGATGTTCGCCCCGGCGACGTAGTTCCCGGGGGCTCCGTACTCCTCCGCGGTCCGGTGGCACCGGGCGTGGATGTCGATCATGATGTCCCGCAGCCGGGTCTCGGAGTGCTCGAAGCTCCAGGAGTCCCGGGAGGCGTTCTGCTGCATCTCCAGCGCCGAGGCCGCCACACCACCGGCGTTGGCGGCCTTGCCGGGCCCGAACGCGACGCCGGCCTCCTGCAGCACCCGCACCGCGCCCGGGGTGGTGGGCATGTTGGCGCCTTCCCCGACGGCGACGCAGCCGTTGCGCACCAGCGCGGCCGCGCCGGCGGCGTCGAGCTCGTTCTGGGTGGCCGAGGGCAGGGCCACCTGGCACGGCACCTCCCAGATCGAGCCGTCCTCGACGAAGGTCGCGCCCGACGCCTTGTCGGCGTAGGCGCTGATCCGCTCGCGGCGGACCTCCTTGACGTCCTTGAGCAGGTCCAGGTCGATGCCGTCGGGGTCGTGGACGAACCCGCCGGAGTCCGAGCAGGCGATCACCCGCCCGCCGAGCTCGTGCACCTTCTCGATGGTGTAGACCGCGACGTTGCCCGAGCCGGAGACCACGACGTCCTTGCCGTCGAAGGAGTCGCCGCGCACCCGCAGCATCTCCTCGACGAAGAACGCGCTGCCGTAGCCGGTGGCCTCGCGGCGCACCTGGGCGCCGCCGTAGATCAGGCCCTTGCCGGTGAGCACGCCGGACTCGTAGCGGTTGGTGATGCGCTTGTACTGGCCGAACAGGTAGCCGAGCTCGCGCGCGCCCACGCCCATGTCGCCCGCCGGCACGTCGGTGTACTCGCCGATGTGGCGGTAGAGCTCGAGCATGAAGCTCTGGCAGAACCGCATGACCTCGCGGTCCGAGCGCCCGCGCGGGTCGAAGTCCGAGCCGCCCTTGCCGCCGCCGATGGGCAGCCCGGTCAGCGCGTTCTTGAACACCTGCTCGAAGCCGAGGAACTTCACCGTGCCCAGCAGCACCGACGGGTGGAACCGCAGCCCGCCCTTGTACGGGCCCAGCGCGCTGTTGAACTCCACCCGGAACCCGCGGTTGATGTGGATCCCGCCGTGGTCGTCCTCCCACGGCACCCGGAAGATGATCTGCCGCTCCGGCTCGCAGATCCGCTCGACGATCTTCGCGTCGGCGTACTCCGGGTGCTTGTCCACCGCCGGGCCGATGCTCTCCAGCACCTCCCGCACGGCCTGGTGGAACTCCGTCTCGCCCGGGTTGCGGGACAGCACCCGCTGGTAGATCGGCTCCAGTGCCTCGTGCATGTCCTGCTCCGCGTCCTCTCACGTGCACCGCGGGGACGCGGTCTCGTGCGTTACCACCCGGTGCATTGTCGCCGACGCCTCGCCCGGCCGACCGGCGGCCATGGCCAAGGTCACGTGCGGTCGCGACACCCCGACCGCGGCGGAGGTCGGTAGTGCGACGTCGAGGAAGGGGAGATGACGAGCAAGCTCAGCCTGGGGCGGGGCGACCTGATCGCCGTCCCCGACGCCCGGCACACCCTCGAGGCGCTCGAGGACATCTCGGTCCTGCTCACGGTGGCCAAGCAGCAGGTTCCGTAGGGATCCCCGCGGGAAGAGCCGTCAGCGATCCAGCAGTCCCAGGAGAGCGGGCGCCGGATCCGGACCCGTCGGCTCCCCGCCCCGGGAGGCCCGGCGGGGGACCACCACGACCGGTGCCGCCACGCGCTCCAGGAGGCGGCAGCCGATCGACCGGCTGTGCGTCGTCGGAACACCCCACGGTGCGTTCGAGCCCACCATCACCAGCGCGGCGTCGACGGCGCGAGCCGACAAGGCCTCGACCGGGTCGACCGTGTCGATGCAGACGGAGACGGGGACCTCGGGAAACTCGAGGCGCCCCCCGTGCAGTGCCCGCTCGATGCCGTGGGAGGCGGTCGTGGCCCACGTGTCGACGCCGGTGTGCGGGGCTCGTGGTCGATGGGCGTGCACGACCGCGAGCGGGAGACCTCGCTGGGCCGCGGCCCGGAACGCCGCGCGGACGACGGGGGTGGCCCGGCCCGAGCCGTTCAGGCCGAGGACGACGCGTGGACCCACGGCGGCGCGGCGGCGCACCTCCCGAGGGTGAACGACGGCGACCGCACTGCGCGCACGGTCGACCAGACGCGCGGCGAGCCCGCACGTCCGCCCGGTCCTGCGCCGGCCGGAGGCGCCGACGACCAGCAGCGCGGCCTCCCGGCTCCAGTCGATCAGGGTCGGACCGGCTGCTCCGCAGGCGAGGTGGGTCGAGACCGGCAGGTCGGAGGCGATCCGGACGGCTCGGGAAGCGGCGGCGCACAGCACCTGATCGGCGGCCTCCCGGGCCGCACCGATGTCGTCGAACGGGACGAGGACTCCGTACACGTCGGGCGGGACCGGGCAGGACATCGCGTGGACGATCCGCAGGGGAGTCTTCCGCGACGCGGCTTCGGCGGCGGCCCACTCCACCGCGGCGAGCGAGGCGGAGTGGCCGTCGACCCCGACCACGACGTCCTCCGCGCGGTCTCGGCGGCTCATGGCACGGTCCGGTCCTCGGCGGATCCGTCGGCGTCCGCGCCGATCGGACCGGAGCGCCCTGCGCAGACCGCGCCGAGCGTCGCCCCGAGCCCGTCGAGGACGGTCCCGCGCTCGTTCCCGGCCCCGTCCGCGGATCCGGTCTCCGGCGTCGCGGTCTGCCGGGACGGTGCGGGCCGGTCCGTGGGCGTCGACTTCTCCAGGAACCGCAGCAGCTCGACGGGGAAGGGCAGGACCAGGGTGGAGTTCTTCTCCGCCGCCACCTCGACGACGGTCTG
>NZ_JBHSQK010000012.1:86363-118843 GCF_042658055.1 Pseudonocardia lutea | reverse complement strand
CCCCCAGCGCCCCCAGCGTCCTCGGGCCCGGCGCCGTCCTCCCCGCCGGCGGTCACGACGTCGGCTCGCTCGGTCACGGCTGCGGGCCCCGGGCGGAGGTCCGCGTCGAGTGCGGGATCGGGCACGGGCCGAACCTAGAACCTCTCCAGTCGATCTCCAACGGTCGGCGCCGCTCACCGCGCCGGGCAGATGCGGGAGTCGGCACGATCACGACCTGCCCACCGCGAACGACGGAGCGATCACGGCCGCACGGTCGCAGGACCACGCGTCGCCACGGCCGTCTCCCCCCGAGGTCCCGCCGACGGAGCACGGCCGCCTGCCCGTTCCCACTCCCCGCGCAGCAGCTCGGCGAGCGTCTCCCCCACCCGCCGGTGCGCCTCCCAACCCCAGTGCATCCCGTCGGGGTTGCCGCGCCCGCCCAGGACGTGTCCCGCGATCAGGGTGGGCGCGTCGAGCACCCGGACACCCTGCGCGTCGGCCCAGATCCGGGTGGCCCGCTCGGCCGCCGCGCGCCCGGGGTGCACGCCGCCGTAGACCGCGGCGCGGTGCACGGACGGGAGCATCACGACCACCGGGATCCCGGGCCGCAGCGCCGTCACCGCGGCGCGGCACTTCTCCAGGTACGAGACGGTCAGCCGTGGTGGCAGGGCCACCGGTCCGCCGCGGGGCAGCGCCGCGAACAACCGTGACAGCCTCGGCTGGGCGCGCAGGTACCCGTCCCGGACCCGGCCGCGAAGGGACGCAGGCCGCAGCACCGGGATCAGCTCGCGTACCGCCGTCGGCAGCGGCGAGGGCAGCGCGTCCATCCCGCCCACCCCGAGCACGAGCGCGTCGATCCGCGGCATCGCCGCCCACACCCGCGGGTCGTGGGTCAGCGCCTGCCAGGCGTGCCGGGCCGTCCAGCCGATCCCGGCGACGAGCTCCACCCGGCCGCCGAGCGCGGCCGCCGCGACCTGGGGCCAGATCCGGGGGTGGTCGGCGGGTTCGGCCCGTTCGGGGCCGTGGAACGCGAGCGAGTCGCCGAGGACCAGCAGCTCAGGTGGTGACACCGATGTTGTACCCGGACAGCCGCCAGCGCGGGTGGTCCGCGCGCCGGGCGACGACCGCCCACTTGCAGTTGCCCATACCGCCGATGATCGGCCAGACGGACTCGGGCAGGTCCAGCAGCCCGGACACCATGCCGCCGATCATCCCGCCGTGCGCGACGATCAGCAGGGACTGCGAACCGGGCTCCTCGGCCAGGTCGGCGTCGATCTCCTCGACGACGGGCAACGACCGCCGCACGACGTCCACCCGGGACTCCCCGCCGGGCGGCGTCCACCGCGGGTCGCCACGCCACTCCGTGATCTGGCCCGGGTAGTCGACCTCCACCTCGTCGACCCTGCGGCCCTGCCACTCCCCCAGATGCGTCTCGCGCAGCCGCGGGTCGAGCTTGACCGGCAGCCCGAGCACCTCGGCGATCGTGTTCGCCGTGTCGACGGCGCGGGCCAGGTCGGAGCTGACGATGCGGTCGAACGGCATGGCGCCCAGCACCGGCGCGGCCCGCAGCGCCTGCTCCCGGCCCTCCTCGGTGAGCTGCGAGTCGATGTGCCCCTGCATGCGGCCGGCGACGTTGTAGTCCGTCTGCCCGTGCCGCAGCAGGACGACCCGGCGCAGCGTCACTCCGACTCCTCGGGCGGGGTGGTGCGGGCCTCGGGGAAGTCGATGGCCGGGCAGTCCTTCCAGAGCCGGTCCAGCCCGTAGAACCCGCGCTCCTCGGTGTGCTGGACGTGCACCACGACGTCCGTGTAGTCCAGCAGGACCCACCGCCCCTCGCGGGTGCCCTCGCGGCGGGTCGGCTTCACGCCCTGCTCGCGGAGCTTCTCCTCCACCCCGTCGACGATCGCCTGGACCTGCCGCTCGTTGGGCGCCGAGGCGAGGACGAAGCAGTCGGTGATCACGAGCTGACCCGACACGTCGAGCACGACGATGTCCTGGGCCAGCTTGTCCGCGGCGGCGGCCACCGCCACCCGGGCGATCTCCACCGCCTCTGCCGTTGCCGCCACTCGGCCTCCTTCCGCGACGGCCGGCCGTCGGCCTCGCCCCACCAGTGTCGCAGGCCGCGCCGGGTGGGTCCGGTTCAGGCCGGGATACCCGCCCCGGCGGGTGCCTCGGAGGTGTAGAGGCGGCGCTTGGAGATGTACTGGACCACCCCGTCGGGCACCAGGTACCAGACCGGCCGGCCGGCGGCGACGCGGTCGCGGCAGTCCGTCGACGAGATCGCCATGGCCGGGACCTCGACGAGCGTGACCGCCCCCTTCGGCAGGTGCGCGTCGGCCAGCTCGTAGCCGGGCCGGGTCACGCCGACGAAGTGCGCGAGCGTGAACAGCTCGTCCAGCTTCTGCCAGGACAGGATCTGGGACAACGCGTCCGCGCCGGTGATGAAGTACAGCTCGGCGTCGGGCATCGCGGCGTGGATGTCGGAGAGGGTGTCGGCGGTGTAGGTCGGGCCGGCGCGGTCGATGTCGACCCGGCTGGTGCTGAAGCGCGGGTTCGACGCCGTCGCGATGACCGTCATCAGGTACCGGTCCTCCGGCGGGCTCACCGCCTTGGCCGACTTCTGCCACGGCTGGCCGGTCGGCACGAAGAGGACCTCGTCGAGCGCGAACCGGTCGGCGACCTCGCTCGCCGCCACCAGGTGGCCGTGGTGGATGGGATCGAACGTCCCGCCCATCACCCCGATCTTGCGCTGCATCGCGGCAGGATATCCCGCCGGGAGCCGGTCGAACGGGGACACGGGCCGCACCCCGCCGGCCCGGACGACGACCCGCAGGCTCAGGTGCGCTCGTAGGCGTGCCGGAACTGGACGCTGATCCGGGCGGAGGCGGCGCGGACCTTCGGGACGCCGTGCTGCCAGGTCCGTTGGCAGGTGCCCCCCATGACCAGCAGGTCGCCGGGGCCGGGGAGGAAGCCGACCGAGGCGCCCCCGCCGTGCGGCCGCAGCCGGAAGGGCCGCACCCCGCCCAACGAGATCAGCCCGACGAGCGCGGTGTCCCGCTCCCGGGCCACCCGGTCGCCGTGCCACGCGACGCTGTCCGCCCCGTCCCGGTACAGGTTGGCCCCGACCTGCGTGAACTCCTCGCCGTAGCGCTCGCCCAGCTGGCGCGCGGCCTCGGCGAGGACCGGCTCGGGCAGCCCCTGGTCGACGGTCCAGCGGTGCGTGAGCCGGGGCTCGGGCAGCACCCGCTCGTACATCCGGATGTCCCGCTGCGCCCACGGCGTGCTCCGCAGCAGCCGCGCGAACAGCTCGTCCGCGCCGCGGAGCCAGCCCGGGACGAGGTCCACCCAGGCCCCCGCGCCCAGCTCGTGCCGGACGAGCCCGCAGAAACCCGGGTCGACCTCGACGGCGGGCGCGCCCTCGTCGAACAACGAGGGCTGCCACGCGAGGTCCACTCCCATGTCGCCGACAGTACCCGTTCTCGAACATCGGTTCGAGCCCGTCACGCAGATCGGGTGCCGGGAACTCGTGCTCGGGCCGCGCTCCCGACGAGACCGGGAGGAGCCGCGGTGACCGGCCGGCGTCGCCGGCGACACCTCCGAGGTCGTCTCGACATCCGGAACAGCTTTCCCAATTCCTGGTACGGCAGCGTACGGTCCACCCATGCCCGCCACCACCGTCTCCCGCCGCCGCTGGGTGGTGCTCGCGATCGGCGTCCTCGCCCAGACCTCGGCCTGCGCGTTCGTCTACGGCGTCCCCTTCCTGGTGCCGGGGCTGCGCGACGCGCTGGGGCTCTCGCTCGCCGCCGCGGGCACCTACGTCGCCGCGCCGACCACCGGGCTGCTGCTCACGCTGATCGCGTGGGGCGCGGCGGCGGACCGGTTCGGCGAGCGGAAGGTGATGGCGTCGGGGCTGCTGCTGGCGGGACTCGTCGTCGGCACGGTGGCGCTGTTGCCGCACCCCGGGCACGCGGCCGTGCTGGGCCTACTCGCCGTGGGCGGGGCGGCGTCGGCCAGCGTGTTCGCCGCGAGCGGACGCATGATCATGGGCTGGTTCCCGCGGACCGAGCGCGGGCTGGCCATGGGCATCCGCCAGACCGCGCAGCCGCTCGGCGTCGCGCTGGCCGGCCTGGTGCTCCCGGGCCTCGCGCAGCGGACCGGCGCGATCGGGGCGCTGATCGTCCCGGCGGCGCTCTGCCTGGTCTCGGCCCTGCTCGTGACGGCGTTCGCGCCGGACCCGCAGCGGCCGCCGCGGGCCGAGGGTGCCCGCGAGGGGTCGCCCTACGGGGCGCCGGTGCTGTGGCGGGTGCACGCCTCGAGCGCGCTGCTCGTCGTGCCGCAGTTCGCGATCAGTGCGTTCGCGACCGAGTACCTGGTGCGCCAGCAGGGCTGGGGCGTCGCAGGGGCCGGCGCGTTCGTGGCGGCGATCCAGATCGCCGGGGCCTTCTCGCGGATCGGGTCCGGGGTGTGGTCCGACCGCGTCGGCTCGCGGCTGCGGCCGATGCGTCAGCTCGCCGTCGGCGCGACGCTCGTGCTGCTGGTCTTCGCCCTGGGCGACGCCGTGGCCCCGTGGCTGGCCGTCGCCGCGCTGGCGGTCGGCGGGATCGTCACCGTCGCCGACAACGGCCTGGCGTTCACCGCCGTCGCCGAGATCGCGGGCGCGACCTGGTCGGGGCGGGCGCTGGGGATCCAGAACACCGGGCAGAACGTCGTGTCCTCGCTGACCCCGGTCGCCCTCGGCGCGGTCGTCGGGGCGGCGGGCTACGCCGTCGGGTTCGTGGTCGCCGCGGCGGCGCCACTGGTGGCCGTCGCGCTCACCCCGGTCCACGACGAGCCCGAACCGAGCTGGTGAGTCAGCCGGCGCCGGCGTCGAGCGCGGCGGCCAGGAAGCGCAGCTCGGGACGCAGGTCCACCCGGGCCGGCGACTCCTCGTCGGCGTGCCGGTAGACCGAGTGCCGGTAGCTCAGCGTCGAGGCCAGCAGCACCGCCGCGCTGTCGACGCCCCTCCCGTCGCCCTTCCGCGCCGCGAGCAGCACGGCCCGGATCTCCTCGACGAACCGGTCGAACCGGCCGTGCAGCGCGTCCCGGACGGCGGGATGGGTGTCGGCCTCCCGCCAGAGCAGGTGGGAGAGCACGGCGGAGGAGCCAAGCCGCTCGTCCAGCACGGCGACGAGCCGGCACAGGCTCTCCGTGACGTCGCCGGACACGACCACCGCGGTGCGGTCGACGGTCTCCTCCGGCAGCCGCTCGACCAGCGCGGCGAGCAGGTCGACCTTCTTCGCGAAGTAGTAGTGCACCAGGCCCTTCGGCACGTCGGCACGCTCGGCGATCTTCGAGGTGGGCGTCGCGTCGAACCCCCGCTCGGCGAAGAGCTCCTCCGCCGCGCCGAGGATGCGCTCGCGCGCCGGTTCCGGTGCCGTCATCGCGTCCCTCCTGCACGCGCGAGGGGCCGCGGCCCCCGTGGGTCGCGGCCCCTCGCCGTCGAACCGATCAGTGCGTCCCGGCCAGCCCGCGGTGGGCACTGGTGGCCGCCGGCAGGGCGCTCGCGGCGACGAGCACCGTGAGCACACCGGCGATCCACGAGGTCCACGCGGCCCCGGTGAGGTCGCTGTAGCCCATCACCCACGGGGCGATGAACAGCAGCACACCCAGGACGCCGTGCCCGTACTCGCTCGCCACCGAACCCGGTGCGGCGAGCGACCACAGGGCGGTCAGGGCGAGCACCACGCCGAGGACGACGAGCGTCCACGCCGCGGCGGCGTCCGTGGCCACCACGACGGGCGACAGGGCGGTCAGGACACCGATCACCAGGGCGACCCGGTCCTGCCACCGCGTCCACGCCTTCGCGGTCATCACGATCACTTCCCTCCAGGAGGACTTCCCGATGCCTCCGGTCTACGCCTTGACTGGCCGCCCGGTCAACTTCGTGCCGGAGTGATCCACCTCTCGCCGGCCGGTGCCGCGCACCGGCCGGCGGTCGGGCGTCAGCGGCGGCTGCGGGTGGCCGCGTCCGCGAGGATCGGCAGGTAGGCGTCGAGCACCCAGGGGATCGACAGCACCGACGGCGACGAGCTGGCCGCCACCCGGTCCGCCCCGACGATCGGCGCGTAGCCCCCGGCCTTCACCGCGGGCATCTCCTGGACCGCGGGGTCGGCGAGGAACGCCGCGTCGAGCTCGGGGGTGCCGAAGAAGCCGACGAGCAGGTCGGACCGCAGTCGCGGCACGAGCTCGGCGCTGACCGTGTAGTACACGGCGTCGCCGCCGGGGGCGTTCTGCTCGACGAAGGGCGCGGACGTCAGGCCGAGGTCCTCGAGCAGCCGGACCCGGACGTCGGAGGGCCGGAAGATGCCGAGCTGCCCACCGTCCATCCCGCCCGTGTAGGCGAAGGTCGCCCCCGCGAGCTGCGGGTACTCCGACGAGGCCGCGGCCAGCCGGGACTGCGTGGCCACGACGAGCTCCTCGGCGCGGGTGCCGCGGCCCAGCGCCCGCCCGGCGATGCGGGTCTGCTCCTGCCAGCTCGTGGAGTACGGCGCGTCCGGGTAGGCGACGACGGGCGCGATCCGGGAGAGCGTGTCGTACTCCTGCCGGGTGAGGCCGGAGTACGTGGCGAGGATCAGGTCCGGCTGCGCCGCGGCGACCGCCTCGAACGCGATCGGCTCCGGCGATCGCCCCACGACCTGCGGCATCGGCTTGCGGGCCAACGCCTCGCGGACCCACGGGAGCACACCCTCGGCGTCGCCGCCGTAGTCGAAGAAGGGCATCGCGACGGGCACGACTCCCAGCGCGATCGCCACGTCCTGGTTGGCGGCACCCACCGTCGCGACGCGGGTCGGCTCGGCCTCGATCGTCGTCGTGCCGAGCCGATGGGTGAGGGTGACCGGGAAGCCCCCGCCGCCGGTCGCCGGTCCGTCGCCGCCGGAGGAGCACCCCGCGAGGGTCAGGGCGGCGAGTCCGGTCGCGGACAGGACGAAGGAACGGCGGGACAGGGTGGGCACGTGCGGAGCTCCCGGATGGTCGTGACAGAACATCGGTGAGCCTAACCTCACCAACGCACGAACCGGACGGACCACCGCACAGGCCATACTGATCCGGTGATCGGGCGCGGCAGGCGGGAGCGGAGGGCCAGGGAGAGCTCGGAGAAGGCGGTGACCGCGGCGCTCGACCTCATGGAGGAACGGGCGCTGCACGCCGACCGGGTGGAGTGGACCTCCGCCCGGGCGGAGGTCCTGGGCGCGCTCGACGACCCGGAGCAGCTCGAGCTGAAGCTGTTCCACCTGGTCAAGCGGGCCGGTGGGCCGCACGGCGGGGTCCGCCGCGGCCGGCCGGCGACCGGCGCGCCCGAACTGCCCGGGTTCGACGAGCAGGGCGACGCCGTCGTCGTCACCCTGCCCCCCTGTGCCGAGCATCACGCCCGGACCTACGTCGACGCCACCCGGGCGGCCCTCGGCGGCCGAACCGCCGAGCGGTGGATCGTGGACCTGCGCGGCACCGGCGGCGGCTCGCTGTGGCCGCTGCTCGCCGCCGTGGCACCGCTCCTCGGCGAGGGCGAGGTCGGCGCGTTCGTGGACCGGAAGGGCGGCCGCACCCCGTGGACCGTGCGCGACGGCGTGGTCTCGCAGGGCGGGACGCCGCAGCTCCAGGGCCCGCCCGGTCGGCTCGACGCGCCCGTCTCCGTGCTGACGGACGCGAACACGGCGGACGCGGGCGAGGCCGTGGCCGTCGCCTTCCGCGGCCGCCCCGACACCCGCTCGTACGGCGCCCCGACCCTCGGCTTCAGCACCGGCGTCGAGTCCGCGCCGCTGCCCGGCGGGCTTGTGCTCACGGTCGCGACCAGCCGCTTCGCCGACCGCACCGGGCGGGTGTACGGCGGTCCGGTCGCCCCCGACGTCCCCAGCGACGACCCCCTGTCGATGGCCCTCTGGGACCTGTGACGGTCAGACGGGCAGCAGCGCCTCGACGACGTCGGCGAGCTGGCCCGCGGTGCGGCACTCGTGCATCGGCAGGACGTCGGCGTAGCGGTGGGCGGCGGAGTCGCCGGTCCCCCACTGCCGCTGCGGCTCCGGGTTGAGCCAGTGCGCGTGCCGGGCCTGCCCGACGAGCCGGCGCAGCACCGCGAGGTTGGGGTCGCGGTAGTTCGTGCGGGCGTCGCCGAGGATCAGCAGCGAGGTCCTCGACGTGATCGCCTCGCCCCAGAACTCGGCGAAGCTGCCGAGTGCGTGGCCGTAGTCGGAGTGCCCGTCGAAGGCGGTGAGGTCGGCCTCGCGCAGCACCCGCTGCATCACCCCGGACAGCTCCGCGCCGGGCTCGAACAGGTGCGTGACCTCGTCCGTC
Source organism: Pseudonocardia lutea (assembly GCF_042658055.1). Classification (NCBI taxonomy): domain Bacteria; kingdom Bacillati; phylum Actinomycetota; class Actinomycetes; order Pseudonocardiales; family Pseudonocardiaceae; genus Pseudonocardia; species Pseudonocardia lutea. Next base: position 110,536 of record NZ_JBHSQK010000012.1, on the reverse strand, counting down.
TTCTCGACGAACGCGAACACCCGCACCTTGGAGAACTGCTCGCGCAACGCCTGGACCAGCAGCAGCGTGAAGTGCGAGAACCCGGCCACCGAGCCGGACACGTCGCACAGGATCACCAGCTCCGGGCGGCCGGGGCGGCGGGTCTTGTAGGCCGGCTTCATCGGCACGCCGCCGGTGGACATCGACCGGCGCAGCGTGCGCCGCATGTCCAGGGTGCCGCGCTTGGCGTGCTTGCGGCGCACCGCGAGCCGGCTGGCCAGCCGCCGGGCCAGCGGGTGCACGGTGCGGCGCAGCTGCGCGAGCTGCTCGGCGTAGGCGGAGAGGAACTCGACCTGCTCGGCCTGCTTGGGCACCGCGGTCTTCGCGACCTGCTCGCGGCCCCGCTGCTCCGCGGTCCGCCGCCGCACCTCGTCCTGCACCATCTTGCGGAACCGGGCGATGCGGTCGCGGATCTCGCGGCGGCGGACCTCGTCGGTGAAGTCGTCCGTCGGGTCGCCCTCCTGGCGCATCGCGTCGAGGATCCGGGCGAGCAACGTCTCCGGCGACATCAGCCGCAGGGCCTGGTAGGCCGACCAGCTGGGCTGCCCGTTGACACCCTGTACCCCGGTGCCGGTCGCCCCGGCGGTGCCGAGCGCGTCGACGGCAGCGCGGGCCAGCTCGCGGAGCCCCTCCTCGTCGCCGGCGAGGAGCAGGTCGGCCAGGAGGTCGCGCAGCGCGTCGACGTCGACCGGGCCCTCCGATCCGTCGTCGGTCGTCGCGCGCGGGACCTCGACCTCCTGCGCCCCGGCGCCGAGGGCGGGCGGGAAGTACAGGTCGAAGAGGGTGTCGAAGACCTCGCGCTGGCCGGAACGGCGCAGCAGCGCGGCGGCGAGCCCCTCGCGCAGCTCGCGCCGGCGCAGCAGGTCGAGCGCGCCGACGACCTCGGCCGCGTCGACCGTCTCGCCCGGCCCGACCGCCACGCCGTGCCGGCGCAGCGCGCCCACGAAGTCGACGAGGTGGCCGGGCAGCCCGTGCTCGGGGGTCGTGACGGCCATCGGGGCCTCCTCGGTTGGACGGCTCAGTTCAGCCGCAGCTCGGCAGTCGCCTTGACCTGGTCGGACTGGTGCTTGAGGACGACACCGAGGGTCTGCCGGACGGCGTCGTCGTCGAGGGTGTCGAGGCCGAGGGCCAGCAGCGTGCGCCCCCAGTCGATGGTCTCGGCGACCGAGGGCACCTTGCGCAGCTCCATCGCCCGCAGCACCCGCACGGTGCGGACCAGCGCGTCGGCCAGCGCCTGCGGCAGCTCCGGCACGCGGGTCAGCACGATCCGGCGCTCCAGGTCCGGGTCGGGGAAGTCGAGGTGCAGGAACAGGCAGCGGCGCTTGAGCGCCTCGGACAGCTCCCGGGTCGAGTTGGAGGTCAGCAGCGCGAACGGCTTGCGGGTCGCGGTGACCGTGCCCATCTCGGGGATCGAGACCTGGTAGTCCGACAGGACCTCCAGCAGCAGGCCCTCGACCTCGACGTCGGCCTTGTCCATCTCGTCGATGAGCAGGACCGTCGGGTCGTCCCGACGGATCGCGGTGAGCAGCGGGCGCGGGAGCAGGAACTCCTCGGAGAACACGTCGTCGCGGGTGGCGTCCCAGCTCTCGTGCCCCTGCCCCGCGGTGATCCGCAGCAGCTGCTTGGCGTGGTTCCACTCGTACAGCGCGCGGGCCTCGTCGATGCCCTCGTAACACTGCAGGCGCACCAGCCCGGAGCCCGTCGCGGCGGCGACGGCCTTCGCGAGCTCGGTCTTGCCGACGCCGGCGGGGCCCTCCACGAGGAGCGGCTTGCCGAGCCTGTCGGCGAGGTACACGGTCGTCGCGACGGCGGTCGACGCGAGGTAGCCGACGCCCTCGAGGCGCTCGGTGACCTCGTCGACCGATCCGAACAGCGGTGCCTGGGTGGCCTTCACCCGGATCATCCTGCCCTGCGGGGGTGGGCCGCGCCCAGCCGTGTTGCCGATCGGACGTTCAGTCGGGGGTGAGTGGTGCGTCACACCACCGGCGTCAGGCGAGCAGTCGCAGGGCGGTGGAGATCGGGTCGAGCAGCCGCGGGAGGGCCGGGTCGAGCACCTCCTCGACGTCGACGGCCGAGCAGCCGTTGAGCACGACGTCGGCGCCGGCGGCCCCGGCCTGCTCCAGGGCGGGCCGCACCGCCCGCCCCCAGCGCGCGGCGTCCTCGATGTCCTCGACGGCGAGGTCCAGCACGGTGACGCCGAGGAACGCGCCGGACCAGCCGTACGCCGCGATCCGCGCCTCGAGCTCCCTGGCGATGGCCTCGTTGCGGGCGACCGCGGCGACCCGGGCGCCGGCGAGCACGGCCGCCCCCACCCCGAGCAGCAGCAGGCCGAGCGGCGCCGGGCCCGGCCGGGCGGCCCCGGGCGCGGGCACCGCCGGGTCGAGCACACAGTCCGGCAGGGTGGCGTCCACCCCGGGCGGCGCGGCGGCGAGCGCGGCGCCGACCAGCTTCTCCGACGCCCGGACGTCGGCCTCGGTCTCCAGCGCCCGGGGCGCCTCCGGGCCGATGTCGTGCAGCTCGACCCGGACACCGCGTGGTGCGAGTGCGTCGTAGCGGGCCTGCCGGCGGGCCAGCTCGGCCTCGCCGACATGGATCGGGGTCACGGCGTGGATGCGCACGGGTGGTCCTCCTTCAGGTGGGCGAGCCCGCGCAGCGCGTCACCGGCGCCGGTCAGGCCGGGCAGCGCCGCACACACGGCCTGGATCGCGTCGACCGGCTCGCGGCCGCCGAGCAGACCGGCGAGCAGGCAGGGGAGGGTCTGCGCGGTGAACGGGTGGTGGTCGGCGTCGCCGACGGGGTTCGGCGCCTCGGCCGTGACCGTGCCCGCCGCCGACCGGACGGTCACCCGCGCGGGACGTTCGGCGGGCAGCCGGGCGTCGAGGTCGGGTGCGACGCGGACCGTCACGCGGGCGGCGAGCGCCGCGGTCGCCGGGTCGGCGAGCGCCTCGGCGGAGAGGGCCCCGGGATCCACCCGGCCGCGCCGCAGCGCCGTCGCGACCGTGAAGGGCACGGAGAACATCGCGGCCAGCGGACCGGTCCAGGTGCGGCGGTCGAGGCCGGCGGCGAGCGAGTGGGTCTCGACCAGCACCTCCTCGACGTCCCCGGTGAGGCGTTGGCGCAGCTCCAGGGCCGCGTCGACGGCGGCGTGGGTGAACGAGCAGGACGCGTGCCGCTTGACGTACCCGCCCTCGACCTCCCAGCGGGTGCCGAGATCCGCGTCGAGCTCCGCCGGGTCGATCTCCCCCAGCAGCTCGCCGAGGGATCCCGCGGCGGTCCCGGTGGAGCGGGCGAGCCCTGCGGCGGCCATCCGCGCCGCGGCGAGGCCGGAGACGTTCGCCGCGCCCATCCACGCGTCCCGGACCCGGTTGCCGTCGAGTGCGCTGGCGAAGTGCCCGGCGATCGGCATGCCGCTCCCGGCGTCGATCGCCGCGGCGGTGGCCTCGCCGTCGAGCCCGAGCAGCCGGGCGCAGCCCGCCGCCGCCCCGGCCACGCCCCAGTTGCCGTGCGGGTGGGTGCCGGTCCGCAGCCGGGTGGCGCGGCCGAAGCGGGCCGCGACCTCGTAGGCCACCAGCAGGGCGGCGAGCGTCTCCGGGCCGGACGCGTCCCGCTCGGCCGCCAGCGCCAGCACCACCGGGAAGGCGTGGGCGGCGGGATGGCCCTTGGCCCGCTTGTGGCCCTCGTCGAGCTCGAGGCGGACGAGCGCGGTGGCGTTCAGCCAGGCGGCGGCCTCCACCGTCGTCGTGCACCCGGCGCCGACGAGCGGGGCCGGGCCGGGCGCGGGCGTCCAGGCCTCGACGAGCCGGCGCTGCTCGGGCTCGCGGGCGCCGAGCACGGTCACGCCGAGGACGTCGAGCAGGACCAGCCCCAGCCGGTCCCGGGCGCCGGCCGGGACGTCGGTCCAGCGCAGTCCCGCGACCCAGTGACCGAGCCGGTCGACCGCCGTGCGGACCTCGCCCTGGCGCACGTCAGGCGGTGGTGGCGGTCGTGCGGGTCGCGGCGGCGCCGACCGTCCGGGCGGGCTCGCGCGGCACCAGCAGCATCAGCAGTGCCCCGCCGACGGCGAGCACGGCCATCACGACGAAACCGCTGGTGAACGAGCCGGTGCCGGACACGATGAAACCCATGACCGACGGCGCCACGATGCCGGACGACGCGAAGGCGGCGTCGGCGAACCCGGCGGCGCTGCCCGGCTGGTCGGGGGCGGCGTCGATCGAGGCCACCCACCAGATCCCGCCGGTGACGAAGCCGAAGCCCACGCCGCAGGAGATCGAGATGATCGCGACGGTCAGGCTGGGCACGAGCAGCATCGGGATCAGCGAGCACCCGGCCAGCAGCAGGGCCACGCCCATGACCGCGAAGCGGCTGCGGATCCGCGGGCTGCGCCGGTACACCCGGTCGACGACGACGCCGCCGACGATCGCGCCGACCACCCCGGCCGCCCAGGGCGCGACCGAGAAGGCGCCGGCCTGCTTGAGGCTCAGCCCGTAGGCGCTGGAGAAGAAGGTCGGCAGCCAGTACATGAACGCCCAGAACATGAAGCCCCAGGCGAAGTAGCCGCCGGCGACGACCCAGAGGTTGCGGTTGGTGAGCAGCGGCCGCCACCGCACCGGGGCACGCTCCGGCCGGGCCTCGGCCTCCTGGCCCGCGGCGATGTAGGCGCGTTCGGCCGCGCTCACCCGCGGCGACTCGTCGGGCAGGTCGCGGAGCAGGGCCAGCGCGATCAGCGCCCACACGACGCCGAGGACGGCCATCGTCCAGAACATCCCCTGCCAGCCCAGCGCCCCGATCAGCCAGGTGAGCAGCGGCCCGGAGATCAGCAGGCTGCCGGAGACGGCGACGCCGCCGCAGAGCGCGAGGGCGACGCCGCGTTCGCGCACCGGCAGCCACCGGCTCACCGCACGGGTCGCGGCCGGGAAGGCCGGGGACTCGCCGATGCCCAGCAGCAGCCGCACGACCAGCAGCCCCGCGAAGGAGCCCGCCACCGGGATCAGGGCGACCGAGACGGAGAACAGCATGACCGCGGCGAGCAGGATCTTGCGCGTGCCGAACCGGTCCACCAGCGGTCCGGAGACGAACGCGAAGACCATGTAGCCGACCGAGAAGACGCTGCTGATGATCCCGTACTGCGCGGTCGTGATCCCGAACGCCTGCTCCAGCGGCTGGACCGCGTAGGAGATGGCGCTCCGGTCCACGTAGTTGATGACGATCAGGGCGATGACCACCCCGATCGTCACGAAGCGGAAGCGACTCTGCATTTCCTGTTCCTCGGATTCCCCGGCCGCATCCCGAGACCGGCCGATGTCCGCGTCATTTCGTTCCTGCCAGCGGAACAATTCCGACGCTCCTTTGTGCGGGAATACTCCTCTATCTGCCGGCGATCGTCAATGATCAGCGACTTTCAATCGATACCGCGTCGAGCTTCGTTCCGTTCAGAGGAACAATTCGGGGCGGCGCAGGATCGCCAGGACGTCGCGGACGGGGCGGCCGTCCCGCAGCCCCCACACGGCGGCGACGACGTCGGCCGCGGCCCCGGGCACGAGCGCGCGCTCTGCGTTGCCGGTGAACTTGGTGGACAGCTCGTCGGCGGAGAGCGGGTTGACCGGGCCGCCGCGGTTGGCCCGGACCCGCTCGGTGACCGTGCGGCCGTCGGTCAGCTCGGCGGTCAGGACGGCCGGGAACTGGCGCGGGAACAGCGCCGTCGACTCCTCGTCGGCGACCACGCGCACGCGACCGGCCAGGTCGAGCCGGCGCGGGTCGGCGGCGGCCGCGTCGGTGAAGTCCTCGTGGAACACGCCCAGCCCGCCGCCGCCCAGCAACGCGGCGGCCACGGTGTACGGCCCGCTGAACGCCGCGTGGTAGCCCGAGCGCGGGCGCGCCTTGTCCTCGGGCGGCTCGGCGATCGTGCGCAGCACCGGGGCCGGGACGCCGAGGGTCAGGGCACGGACGTCGTCGGGCTCCACCCCGCGGGCGCGCAGCGCGAGCGCGGCGTCGATGCCGGCGTGGGTGAAGTGGTTGCAGGGGTAGGGCTTGTAGAAGATCCCGGGGGTCTCCCACTCCTCGCCGAGCCCGTCGGTCACCCGCTCGACGTGCACCTGGTCGCCGCAGAAGGCCTGCAGGAACCCGAACCGACCCTCGATCACGGTCGGCGGCCCGGTCAGGCCGTGCCGGGCGAGGTCCGCGGCGACGACGCCGGCGTGCGCGGCCCAGCCGCAGTGGACGCGCTTGATCGTGCCGCCGGTGCGGTTGGCCTCGATGACCCCGGCGCCCATGCTGGCGGCGATCCCGACGACCGAGGTGAGCTGCTCGGCGTCGAGCCCGGAGAGCATCCCGGAGGCCACGGCGGCGCCGATCGCGCCGCAGATGGCCGTGGCGTGCTGGCCCCGCTCGAAGAACACGGAGTTGCCCAGCTCCTCGTCGTAGCCGGCCATGCCGAGCCGGCACGTCACCTCGATGCCGACCGCGGCGGCGGCCAGCATCGCCGGGCCGGACGCCCGGACCCGCTCGGCCGTCGCGAGCGCCGCCGGGACCACCGACGACGACGGGTGCAGCACGGAGGGCAGGTGCGTGTCGTCGAAGTCGAGGGAGTGCGCGAGCGTGCCGTTGACCAGCGCGGCCGACGGGGCGGGCAGCGGCTCGGGCCGGCCGACGGCGGTGGCCTGGCCCCCGCCGCCCCACTCCCCCACGACGGCGCCGACGATCCGGGCCGGCTCCTCGCGGGTCGCCGCCAGGCAGTTGCCGAGGACGTCGACGGTGCGGGCGACGACGTCGTCGCCCAGCTCCGCGGAGACGCCGTCGGCGGCGATCCGGGCGGCGACCTCGCCGATCCGCTGGGCCGGGGTGCGGGTGGCAGTGGGGGCGCTCATGCGGCCACCACCGCGAGCGGGCGGACCGGCGCACCCGTGCCGCCGACGATGCGCAGCGGCGCGAAGACGGCCAGGAACTCACCGAGCCCGGCCGCGGCCGCGTCCTCGAGCGCGAGGTGCTCCACGATGTGGATGCCGTGCTCCACCAGCAGCACCCGGTGCACGGGCAGGACGCGGTGCCCGGCGCCGGCCGGGATCTGCTCGTAGGCGGTGGTGTCGGAGCCGGTGGCGACCACGCCGCGCTCGGCGAGCCACCGCGCCCCGTCCACGGTCACGCCGGGCACGCCGGACTCCTTGCCGAGGTAGGCGGCCGCGTCGCCGAACAGCCGGCCCCAGCCGGTCCGGACGAGCGCGACGTCGCCGCGGCCGGGCTCGGCGCCGGCCCGCCCGGCCGCGGCGGCGAGATCCTCGGCCGTGACGCCGTAGCCGCCCTCGAGGGTGTCGACGCCGTGCACCGCGGCCACGTCGAGCAGCACGCCGCGGGTCACCATCGGCGGGATGGTCTCGGCGCCGTGCGCGGTGTGCTTCCCGCCGCGCTGCGCCTCGGCGGCGTCGATCCCGCCGTGCAGCAGGCCCTCGTGGCTGACGTGGGCGAGCGCGTCGACGTGGGTGCCGACGTGCCCGCCGGTCACGATGACCTCGTTCGACGCCGAGCCCCCGTCGGGCCGGACCGCGTCGCCGTGCCGGCGCTCGAGCGTCATCCGGAAGCCGGGGTGGTTGGGCGAGCTGGGCATGCCGGTGTAGAGCGGGTGCCCGAGCTCGATCACGCGGGTGCCGGCGCGGACCGCGTCCAGCAGCGCGGATCCCGTCGTGGTGGCGGTCATGGGAGCTCCTTCCCGGCGCGCGCGGGGCGGCGGGCCGGTTCGCGGTCGGTCGGGTGGGGTCCGGAGACGGATCGGGTGTCGGGACCGCGGTCGGCGTCCGCGGCCACGGTCTCGGCGAGCTCGACGACCCAGCGCGCCCCGGCGACCACCGCGGGGTCGACGAACCGGCCCCGCGGGTCGACCCAGGCGGACTCGCCGGCCGTCTCGAGCGAGCCGAGCAGCTCGCGCGCCCGGGCCACCTCGTCCGGGTCGGGGGTGAAGGCCCGGTGGACGGGTTCGATCTGGGACGGATGGATGACGGAGCGGCCGAAGAAGCCGGCGTCGCGGGCGGCGGCGGAGTCGGCGGCGAGCCCCTCCGGGTCGCCGAGTGCGGTCCAGACACTGGCGACCGGGCTGGGCAGGCCGGCGGCGCGCGCCGCGACGACCACCCGTCCCCGCGCCCACTCCAGCCCGGCCCCGCGGACGCGGAGATCGGCGGCGAGATCGGCCTCGCCGAGGGAGAGACCGGCGACCAGCGGGTGGCAGCGGGCGAGCTCGAAGGCCCGCTCGACGCCCAGCGCGCTCTCCAGCAGGAGGTGCAGGGGGCGGCCCAGCCGGTCGGCCAGCGCGGCGACGGCGTCGGGGTCGTCCGCCTTGGGCACCCGGACGCCGTCGACCGGCGCGTCCCGGAGCGCGACGACGTCGTCGGCGGCCCAGGGCGTGCCGCTGCCGTTGATCCGCACCCACACCGGGAGCCGGCCCGGCGACACGGACGCCGCGGCCTCCCGGGCGGCGCCCTTCGCGTCGGCGGGGACGGCGTCCTCGAGGTCGAGCACCACGGCGTCGGCCGCGCCGGCCAGCGCCTTGGCCACGACCTCGGTCCGATGGGCCGGGACGTAGAGCCAGCTCCGCGCCCGGCCGAGCGCGGTGCGCGGGGCCGTCGCGGCGGCCGTCACACGACCCCCTCGGCGCGCAGCCGCTCCAGCTCGGCGGCGTCGACGCCGTAGCGGCCCAGGACCTCCGCGGTGTCGCGACCCAGCCGCGGACCGCTGCTGCGGACCCGGCCGGGCGTGGCCGAGAGCCGGAACGGCACGTTCTGGAACCGGATCGGGCCCAGCTCCTCGTCCTCGATCCGGACGATGCTGCCGAGCGCGGCGTACTGCGGGTCCTCCAGCACGTCGGCGGCGGTGTAGATCGGGGCGACCGCGGCCTCGGCCTTCTCGAAGGCCTCGACCACCTCGTCGCGGTCCCGCTCGGCGATCCAGGAACCGACCGCGGCGTCGAGCTCCTCGACGTGCTCGGCGCGCGAGGCCCCGGAGGCGAACCACGGCTCGTCGATCAGCTCCGGGGCGCCGACCAGGCGCATCACCCGCTCGGCGATCGACTGGGCACTGGTGGAGACGGCGACCCAGCGGCCGTCGGCGCAGCGGTAGGTGTTGCGCGGGGCGTTGTTGGTGGACCGGTTGCCGGTGCGCGGCTGCAGCACGCCGAGCTGGTCGTACCCGATGATCTGCGGGCCGAGCAGGTGCAGCAGCGGCTCGATGATCGCCATGTCGAGCACCTGCCCGCGGCCGGTGCTCTCGCGCGCCCGCAGCGCGGTCATGATGCCGAACGCCGTGGTCAACGCGGCGACGCCGTCGGCGAGACCGAAGGGCGGCAGGGTGGGCGGACCGTCGGGCTCACCGGTGATCGCGGCGAACCCGCTCATGGCCTCGGCCAGCGTGCCGAACCCCGGGCGCGACGCGTACGGGCCGAACTGCCCGAAGCCGGTGACCCGGGCGAGCACGAGCCGCGGGTTGCGCGCGGAGAGCTCCTCCCAGCCCAGGCCCCAGCGCTCCAGGGTTCCCGGACGGAAGTTCTCGATCACCACGTCGGCGTCGGCCGCGAGCTCGCGGAACAGCTCCTGCCCGCGCGGCGTGGACAGCACGAGCGTGACGGACTTCTTGTTGCGCGCCAGCATCTTCCACCAGAGGCCGACGCCGTCGCGCTGCACCCCGTGGGTGCGGGCGGGGTCCCCGCGCGGGTGCTCGATCTTGATCACCTCGGCGCCGTGGTCCCCGAGCAGGGTGGCGGCGAGGGGACCGGCGAAGAGCGTCGACGCGTCGAGGACCTTCAGGCCCTCCAGCGCGTCCGGTCCGGCGCCGGGCAGGGGTGCGGGTGCGGTCATGACGTCCTTCCGGCCGCGGCGGGCGCCGCGTGGGTGCGAGCAGGGGTGCGAGGGGCGGTGCGGGCGGGACGGGCGTGCGCGCGGTCGGCGAGCCGGGCGGAGACCCGGCCGGCGGCCGCGACGACCTCGGGCGCGGTGGCCGTGACGAACTCGTCGGTGACCCGGAACCGGGGGCCGCAGACGGAGACCGCGCCGATCACGTCGCCCGACGGACCGAAGACCGGGGCGGCGACCGAACCGGCGTCGGCCTGCCGTTCACCGGCGGAGGCCGCGTAGCCGCGCTCCCGGATCCGGTCGAGCTCGGCGTGGAGCACGTCGGGCTCGGTCAGGGTGGCGGCGGTCAGCGACGGCAGCGCGCCGGAGAGCACCGCGTCGATCTCGTCCGGGGAGGCGAAGGCGAGCATGCACTTGCCGGACGAGCCGGCGTGCAGCGGGAACCGCCGCCCGATCTCCACGGACATCGTGATCTCGTGCGTGCCGACGACCTGGTCGAGGTAGACCCGGCCGCCGTGCACCTTGGCGCTGACCGTCGCGGTCTCCCCCAGGCGGTCGCGCAGGTCGACCAGGTGGGGCAGCGCCGCGGAGCGCAGGTCGGAGTCGCGCAGCGCGCGGCCGCCGAGCGCCGCGGCGGCGGGCCCCAGCCGGTACTCGCGGCTCACCGGGTCGTAGGCGATCAGCCCGCGCCCGGTGAGCGACTGCAGGATGCGGTGCACGACCGCCTTCGACAGCCCGAGCTCGCGGGCCACGCGGGTGACCCCGAGCGTCGGCGGGCCGTCGGTGAACAACAGCAGCACGTCCGCCACCCGCTCGGTGGCTCCGGTGCCGCCGGACGTCTCGGCCATGCGCCCCTCCCGTCGTCCCGCTCGACGGAACAAAGACTGAGCCGCGGGTCCGCTCGATGTCAAGCGATCCGTGACAGGGCCTTGCATAAGTCCAGGTGGAGTGGTCTCATCGCTACACCCTACGAGGTCCGATGCTGTTTCTTTCAGCGGAACGGAGGTCCGGGTGACGGACGTCGACCTGGTGATCGCCGGGGCGGGCGGCGGTCTCGCCGGCGCGGCCCGCGCCGCACAGCTGGGGCTCGACGTGCTGGTGGTCGAGGCCAACCCGCACTTCCTGCGCGGCAACAACACCTCGATGTCGACGGCGATGGTCCCGGGCCCGGGATCGCGGTTCCAGGCCGCCGCCGGGATCGAGGACTCCCCCGCCCGTTTCCTGGCCGACGTCCGGTCCAAGACGCACGGCACGGCCGATCCCGTGGTCGCACGGGCGCTCGCCGAGGTCGGCGCCGAACTGGTCGAATGGCTCGCCGACCACGTCGGCATGCCGATCGAACTGCCCACCGACTTCCACTACCCCGGCCACTCCGTCCCACGCGTGCACACGGTCCCGGGTCGGCACGGCTCGGCCCTGCTCAGGTACCTGTCCGACGCCGTGACGGCGTCGCCGCGGGTCGACGTCCTCGCTCCCTGCCGGCTCGTCGACGCCCCACCCGGGCCGGACGGGACCCGGGTCGCCGTCGTCGAGCATCCGGACGGGGCCCGCGAGGAGATCGGGGCCCGCGCGGTCCTGCTGGCCACCAACGGTTTCGGCGCCGACCCGGAGCTCGTCCGGACCCACCTGCCCGAGATCGCCGGCGCCCACTACCACGGCAGCGAGCACTCCCGCGGCGACGCGCTGCGGATCGGCACCGCGCACGGCGCCGCGACCGGCTGCCTGGACGCCTACCAGGGGCACGCCGGGCTGTCGGCGAAGGCGCAGACCCTGCTGACCTGGACCGCCGTGATGCACGGCGCGGCGGTCGTCGACGGGTCGGGCCGCCGCTTCGGCGACGAGACCACCGGCTACTCGGAGTACGCCGCGACCCTCGCCGCGCGGCCCGGCGGCCGCGGGTGGATGGTGTACGACGGGCGGATCGACGCCCTGTGCCGCACGTTCACCGACTACCTCGACGTCCGCTCCGCCGGGGCGGTCCGCACCGGCGCGACCGTCGCCGAGCTCGCCGAGGCCACGGGCCTGCCGGCCGGCGCACTGGCCGAGGAGATCGACGCCCTGGCCGCGGTCGCCCGGGGCGAGGCGGCGGACCGCTTCGGCCGCGCGGTCGAGGCGCCGCTCGCGAGCCCGTTCCACGCCGTGGAGATCGTGCCCGCGCTCTTCCACACCCAGGGTGGCCTGCGCGTCGACGCCGACGCCCGGGTCCTCGACGCCGGCGGCGCACCGCTGCCCGGCCTCTACGCCTCCGGCGGGGCAGCGGTCGGGATCTCCGGCCACGGCGCCGCCGGCTACCTCGCCGGGAACGGGCTGCTGCCCGCGCTCGGCCTCGCCTACCTGGCCGCCGGGCACGTCGCCCGCGCGGCCGTTCCCTCCGTCGAAGAAGGTGCAGCCCGATGACCCAGCCCGACCTGATCATCCGCGACGTCCAGGTCGTCCGGCCCGGCGGCGGCGATCCGCAGCACGGTGACATCGCCGTGACCGACGGGCGGGTGTCCGAGGTCGCGCCCCGAATCGAGGTGCCCGAGGGGACCGCCGTCCACGAGGGCCGCGGCCGGCTCGCCTTCCCGGGCGTGGTCGACGCGCACCAGCACTGGGGCATCTACAACCCGCTGGCCGAGGACACCGCCACCGAGAGCCGCGCCTGCGCGCAGGGCGGTGTGACGACCTCGCTGACCTACATGCGGACCGGGCAGTACTACCTCAACCGCGGCGGCAGCTACGCCGAGGTCTTCCCGGAGGTGCTGGCCGCGTCCGAGGGCCGCTCGTACGTCGACTACGCCTTCCACCTCGCCCCGATGCAGCGCTCGCACATCGACGAGATCCCGGCGCTGGTCCGCGACCACGGCGTGACCTCGTTCAAGATCTTCATGTTCTACGGCAGCCACGGCCTGCACGGTCGCTCGGCCGACCAGAACTCCTTCCTCATGATCCCCGAGGGCGAGCGCTACGACCTGGCGCACTTCGAGTTCGTCATGCGCGGCATCCAGGCCGCCCGCGAGGCGAACCCGGAGATCGCCGACCAGATCTCGCTGTCGCTGCACTGCGAGACCGCCGAGATCATGACCGCGTACACCAGGCTCGTCGAGGAGGAGGGCCGGCTCACGGGCCTCGAGGCCTACAGCGCCTCCCGCCCGCCGCACTCCGAGGGCCTCGCGGTCACCATCGCCTCCTACCTCGCGCACGAGACTCAGCTGCCCACGATCAACCTGCTGCACCTGTCGTCGGCCAAGGCGATGGAGGCGGCGATGACGATGCAGCGCGCCTTCCCGCACGTCGACTTCCGTCGCGAGGTGACCATCGGGCACCTGCTCGCCGACGTGACGACCGCCGACGGCATCGGCGGCAAGGTCAACCCGCCGCTGCGCCCGCGCGCGGACGTCGAGGCCCTGTGGGAGCACCTGCTGGCCGGCGACGTCAGCTGGGTCGTCTCCGACCACGCCTGCTGCAAGGAGGAGACCAAGTTCGGCTCCGGCGGCACCGACAAGGCGGACGTGTTCGCGGCCAAGTCCGGCTTCGGCGGCACCGAGTACCTCCTGCCCGGCCTCGTCGGCGAGGGTCGCAAGCGCGGGCTCTCGATGTCCCGCGTGGCCGAGCTGACCGCGTGGAACCCGGCGCAGCGGCTCGGGCTGCCGACCAAGGGCGACATCGCCCCCGGCTTCGACGCCGACATCGCCCTCGTCGACCCGGACCGCTCGTACGTGGTCGACCCGGCGGCCTCGGAGTCGACGCAGGAGTACACGCCGTTCCGCGGGATGGAGATCGGCTCGACGGTCACCACCACCTTCCTGCGCGGCCGCCCGGTCTACGACGACGGGAAGGTCGTCGGCGAGCCGACCGGGCGCTACCTGCACCGGCCCACCGGCCGGCCCTGACGGCGGTCGGACGGGCCCCGCGGTTCCGCGCGCCGGATCCGCGGGGCCCGTCCGGTTCTGTCGGGGGGTGCCGCCACCATGGGGTGGTGACCACGACGGAACAGGACCTGCGCTCCCGCGCCGAGGAGCTGCTGCAGACCCTCGCGGGTGAGGGCGCCCGGCTGCGCGAGGACCAGTGGCGGGCGATCCACGCCCTCGTCGCCGAGCGCCGGCGCGCGCTGGTCGTGCAGCGCACCGGGTGGGGCAAGTCCGCGGTGTACTTCCTGGCCACGGCGCTGCTGCGGGAGCAGGGCGCGGGGCCCACGGTGATCGTGTCGCCGCTGCTCGCGCTCATGCGCAACCAGATCGACGCGGCCACCCGGGCCGGGATCGTGGCGGTCACGGTCAACTCGGCGAACCTCGACGAGTGGGAGCAGACCTACGCCGAGATCGCCGCCGGCGAGGTCGACGTGCTCCTCGTGAGCCCGGAGCGGCTGAACAACCCGGACTTCCGGGACCGCGTGCTGCCCGAGCTGACCCGGACCGCGGGCATGCTGGTGGTCGACGAGGCGCACTGCGTGTCCGACTGGGGGCACGACTTCCGGCCCGACTACCGCCGGCTGCGGGCACTGATCGCCGACCTGCCCGAGGGCATCCCGGTGCTGGCCACCACGGCCACGGCGAACGACCGCGTGGTCACGGACGTGACCGAGCAGCTGGGGTTGCAGTCCGGCTCGCCGCTCGTCCTGCGCGGGTCGCTGGACCGCGCCTCCTTACGGTTGTCGGTGGTGGACATCGCGTCCCCCGCGGACCGGCTGGCCTGGCTCGCCTCGCGGCTCGAGGAGCTGCCGGGCGCGGGCATCGTCTACACACTGACCGTGCAGGCGGCCGAGGAGGTCGCCGAGTTCCTGCGCGAGCGCGGGTACGCGGTGCGCGCCTACACCGGCAAGACGGACGCCGAGGAGCGGCTCGACGCCGAGGCCGACCTGTTGGCGAACCGGGTGAAGGCGCTGGTGGCGACGTCGGCGCTCGGGATGGGCTTCGACAAGCCGGACCTCGGGTTCGTCGTCCACCTCGGCGCGCCCTCCTCCCCCGTGGCCTACTACCAGCAGATCGGCCGGGCCGGACGCGCGCTGGACCGGGCCGAGGTGGTGCTCCTGCCCGGCCGCGAGGACCGGGAGATCTGGGCGTACTTCGCCTCGCTGGCCTTCCCGCCCGAACCGCTGGTGCGGCAGACCCTGGCCGCGCTGTCCGAGCAGCCGCTCTCCACCGCCGCGCTGGAGACGCGGGTCGACCTGTCCCGCACCCGGCTGGAGATGCTGCTCAAGGTCCTCGACTCGGACGGGGCGGCGAAGCGGGTCAAGGGCGGCTGGATCGGCACCGGCGCCGAGTGGGTCTACGACCGCGAGCGGCACCAGCGGATCGCCGCCGCCCGCAAGGCCGAGCAGCAGGCGATGCTCGACTACCTCTCCACGGACGAGTGCCGGCTGGTCTTCCTGCGCCGCCAGCTCGACGATCCGGACCCCACGCCGTGCGGCCGGTGCGACGTGTGCACCGGCACCGTCTGGTCGCCGGAGGTGTCCGCCGAGGTGTCCGCGGCGGCCGCCGAACGGCTCCGGAAACCGGGTGTGGAGATGGCGCCCCGCAAGATGTGGCCGAGCGGCATGAAGGAGCTGGGGGTCCCGGTGTCGGGCCGGTTGAAGGCGGACGAGCTCGCCGAGACCGGCCGGGCCGTCGGGCGGCTGTCGGACATCGGCTGGGGCACGCGACTGCGCGAGCTGCTGGCCGGTCCGGACCAGCCCGTCCCGGCGGACCTGCTCGACGCGGTGGTGCGGGTGCTCGCCGGCTGGGACTGGGCGCAGCGTCCGGTCGGGGTCGTCGGGATCGGGTCACGCACCCGCCCGAACCAGCTCGAGCATCTCGCCCGGCGGATCGCGGAGATCGGGCGGTTGCCGCTCCTCGGCATGCTTCCCCCCGCCGGGGAGCGTCCGGGCGCGCACGAGAACTCGGCACAGCGGCTGGCCGCGGTGTGGGAGGGGTTCGACACCGCCGCGCTGCCCGACCTCGCGGGCCTCGACGGGCCCGTCCTGCTGGTCGACGACCTGGTCGACTCGGGCTGGACCTTGACCGTCGCGGCCCGCGCGGTCCGCCGGGCGGGCGCTCCCGCGGTCCTCCCGCTCGCGTTGGCCCTGGCGGGCTGACCCGCTCTCCGAGGATGGGGGCCGGGCCTCGCCGCGGCGCCGGGCACCATGATCGCTGGTCGTGGACAGGAAGGGCCGAAAACCGACCTCTCTGCTCCACGACCGATGATCTTGGCGGCCGCTTCGGCCGTCACTCTCCCGGCGCCGCTGAGCACCATGATCGCTGGTCGTGGACCGGAAGGGTCGAGAATCGACCGCCCTGCTCCACGACCAGTGATCTTGCCGGCGGCTACGGCCGTCACTCTCCCGGCGCCGCTGAGCACCATGATCGCTGGTCGTGGACCGGAAGGGTCGAGAATCGACCGCCCTGCTCCACGACCAGTGATCTTGCCGGCGGCTACGGCCGTCACTCTCCCGGCGCCGCTGAGCACCATGATCGCTGGTCGTGGACCGGAAGGGTCGAGAATTGACCGCCCTGCTCCACAACCGATGATCTTGGCGGCCGCTTCGGCCGTCACTCTCCCGGCACTGCTGGGCACCATGATCACCGGTCGTGGACCGGAAGAGCCGAAATGCGACGGTCCTGGTCCACGACCGGTGACCTTGCTGGCGCTTCGGCCGTCCCCGGCGCGGAGCCGCTGTGCACCATGATCGCCGATCATGGACCGAGAAGGCCGGAATTCGACCGTCCTGCTCCACGACCGGTGGTCTTGCCCGGCGCCTCCGTGGTGGTGCCCGGTCGTCGACATGGAGGGGCCATGCTCGTGAGTCGGGCGGCGGGGGCCCGCGCCGCGGTCGTCGCTCCTCGAGCGTGAAGCAGTGCATCCCCGCCGGTGTCACAGAACGGCATGATCGCCGACCGTGGAGCGGGAAGGTCGAAATTCGACCGTTCTGCTCCACAACCGGCGATCTTGGCGGCTCGGCGGACCCGGAGCCGCTGATCACACTGATCGCCGAGCACGGAGCACGAGGGCCGGACCTCGACCGTCCTGCTCCAGGAGCGGTGATCTTGCCGGGCGCCACCGGGTGCACGGACCGGTGTTGTGCGGCTGCTGCACCGCAGGGGACCCAAAGGATGGAGGAGCGATCAGCTCGCAGGGTGAGCGCCCCGACCGGGTGCCGTGACCGACGCCCTACCGCACGGGCTGTGGCCGTGTGCTCACGGGGCCCGTCGGGGTGAATCACATCCGTGTAATACCTTCCGGTCTCGCCCGCACCGACTCCCCGTGAGAGAGGACGAGCCCCCGTGACGCAGACCCTCGAGACCATCCTCACCGACCCCGCGCGCCGGCCCGCCGTCGTCGCCGACCTGAACGAGCTCGTCGGGCAGGAGGTGAAGGACAAGGGCGGCATGTCCGGTGCCGCCGTCAAGCTCGGCTACCAGACCGTGTCGAAGATCAAGCCCGGTGTGGTGCCCGCCGCCGTGGACCGCATGCTGCCCCAGTTCGCCGGCGCCCTGCAGCCCTTCTACGCGGAGTACAAGGCGACCGCCGCCGGCGGCGACTTCGGCGCCTACCTGGCCGGCCGGCCGGAGGCCGCGGACGCGCTCCTCGGCGTCACCGACCGGCGGGCGGAGAACTCCAGCTCGGACGCCCTCAGGAAGGCCTACTCCAAGCTGCGCCCGAACGCCCGCAAGAACGTCGAGGAGGCCCTGCCCCGCCTCGGCAGCCTGATCGGCAGGCACGCCGCCTCCGCCGGCGCCTGATCCGACCCGGCGGACCGGTGGGGGCCCCGGGGCGCCGACGACGCCGCCCCGGCCCCGCCTCGGCACCGTGACCGGCAGGCACGCCGCCCGCCGGCGCCTGATCCGGCCCGGCGGACCGGCCCCGCCGCCCGTCCGTGCGGCGGACGCGCCGGTCGAGGCGGTGCGCCGACCGACGGAGCCGGCCGACGGCTCAGCGGCGCGACCCGACCTCGCTCAACAGGTCGGCGATCAGCCGCTCGGAGAGCCCGTCGGGCTCGCCGCGGAAGCCCTGGTCGGCGTAGTCGAGCAGCTCCGAGGCGATCAGCTGGCCCACCGTGCCGGGATAGCGGTCCAGCGCCACGCCCGCGGCCCGGCGGATCCGCAGCATGTCCTCGGTGTCGAGCCGCGGCGGCGAGGGCCCCACGGTCCACGGGCGCCGGGTCCGGATCGGCCCGCTCGTCCACCGGCCCACCGGCGGCTCCAGGACCACGCCCCCCGGCTCGTCCCGCCCGCTGTCCCCGACAGTCACGCCAGGGGTTCGCCCCTGCGCCGTCCGTCGTTACCCGGGCGGCACCCGGCCGCGCCACCCCGGCGGGGCGCAACCACCGGCCCGAGGCGCGGCCCGCGCCACATCCCGGCCGCGCCACCCCGGCGATGCGGAACCACCGGCCCTAGGCTCGGCCCGTGCCACATGATCTCGTGCTCAAGGGCATGAACGCCGCGCACCGCCTGCTGCTCAGGGCCACCGGCGGCCGGGTCGGCCACGACGCCGCAGGGATGCCCGTCCTCGAGCTGACGACCGTCGGGCGGCGCAGCGGCGAGCCGCGCTCGGTCCTGCTCACCGCCCCGCTGGTCGAGGGCGAGACCCTCGTGGTGGTCGCGTCGCGCGGCGGCGACGACCATCATCCGGCCTGGTTCCTCAACCTGCGCGACCACCCCGAGGTGCAGGTCGCGGTCCGCGGCGGGCCGCGGGAGCCGCGCCGCGCGGAGATCGTCGGGCCGGACGAGCGGCCCGTGCTGTGGGAGCGCATCGCCTCCCGCCACCGCAACTACGCCGGCTACCAGCGCCGCACCGACCGGGAGATTCCCCTGGTCAGGCTCGTGCCGGTGCCACCACCAGCCGGCTGAGCTCCTTCTCGACGACCGCACCCTCCCCCGGCAGCGCCGCTCCGGCGGGCACGGCGAGGATCCGCAGGTCCGCGGCGTGCGGGCAGCCGGCGGCGTACCAGGCGTCGATGCCGGCGCGCAGCCGGCGCACGGCCGTCTCGCCCTGCGCCCCGAAGGCGCGCACCCCGGACGGCTCGGTGACCAGGGCGGCGAGCCCGTCCGGCACGGCGACGGCCACCGTCGCGCGCCCCTGCCCGGTCGGGACGAGCCAGTACCCGGGCGGGTCCTCGGCGTCGCTCGTCAGCAGGCGCAACGCGCCGGGGACGGTCAGCATGAGCCACAGGCCCAGCCCGTCCCACACGTCCGCGCGCTCGAGGGCCCCGGCCGACCGGTGCAGCTTCCCCGGCTCGTCGAGCATCGTGGCGACCAGGTCGAGATCGGGCTGGGCGCCCTCGGGGACCTGCGCGAGCCAGCCCGGCCGGACCGGCTCGGTCGCCTCCGGCCCCGCGCCGGCCCCGCGCAACCGGATGAACGCGCAGCTGCGTACCGACCGGCTCTCCAGCACCCCGTCGGGCCGCAGGTCGAAGGCCACGGACAGCTGGCTGCCGCCCACCGTGAGCGGCAGCAGCAGCCGCCCGCCCGGAGTGAGCTGGGCCACCCACTCGGGCCGGACGTCCCAGCTGCCGACCGTCAGCACGATGCGGTCGTAGGGGGCGGCGTCGGGCACGCCCAGGGCGCCGTCGCCGACGCGGAGGTCCACCCCCGTCACCCCGGCCTCGGCGAGATGCCGCGCGGCCCGCTCGACCAGCTCCTCGTCGATGTCCACGGACACCACGCGCCCGGACGGCCCGACGAGTCGGGTGAGCAACGCCGCGTTGTACCCGGTGCCCGCGCCGATCTCCAGGACCCGGTGCCCGGGCGCCGGCGCGAGCTGCTCGAGCATGATCGCCATCATCGACGGCTGCGACGCGGAGCTGGTCGCGACGCCGTCGACGACCTGGGTGGGCACGGCCTCGTCGGCGTAGGCGTCGGCGATCGGGACGCCGGGCAGGAACAGGTGCCGCGGCATCGCCAGGAAGGCCTCGACGACCGCCGGCGTGATCGCGCACCCGTGCGTCCGGAGGCCGCGCACGAGCCGCGCGCGGGCCTGCGCGGGATCGCTCCCCGGGTCGGTCATCCGCCGAGTCTGCCCCGCGGGACCGTCGTCTGCATCCGCCCCGGTCAGGAACCCGCGGACCGGTTCCGGAGGAGCACGAGATCGTCCGCGTGCACGATCTCCCGGCGGTAGTGGCGCGGCAGGTCGCTGGACCGCCTGCCGATGATGCCGGGCAGCTCGGAAGCGTCGTAGTTCACCACGCCCCGCGCCACGACCGTGCCGTGCGGGCCCGTCAGGTCCACGACGTCGCCCGAGACGAAGTCGCCCTCGACGCCGTGCACGCCGGGCGCGAGCAGCGAGCGCCGGCGCTCGACCACCGCGGTGACCGCACCCGCGTCGAGGTCAAGGCGGCCCCGGACGTCGGCGGCGTGCTTCATCCAGAACAGCCGGGCCGACATCCGCCGACCCGAGGCCCGGAAGGCGGTGCCGATCTTGGGCCCGCCGGTGTCGAGGGCGTCGGCGACCTCGTCGGCCGCGGCGAGCAGCACCGGGATGCCCGCGGCCGAGGCCATCGCCGCCGCGGTGATCTTGGTGGCCATCCCGCCGGTGCCGAGGCTGCCCGCGCCCGGCTTCGCCACGGTGACGGCGTCGAGGTCGGTGGGGGTGTCGACCTCGGCGAGCAGGGTCGAGCCGGGGCGGCGGGGATCGCCGTCGTAGAGCCCGTCGACGTCCGAGAGCAGGACCAGCGCGTCCGCCCCGACGATGTGCGCGACCAGCGCGGCGAGGCGGTCGTTGTCGCCGACCCGGATCTCGTCCGTGGCCACGGTGTCGTTCTCGTTGACGACCGGGATCACGTCGAGGCCCAGCAGCCGCTCCAGGGTGCGCTGGGCGTTGCGGTAGTGCGAGCGGCGGATCATGTCGTCCGCGGTGAGCAGGACCTGCCCGATCCGCTGGTCGTGACGCAGGAACGAGGCCGAGTAGGCGTGCGCGAGCAGCAGCTGCCCCACGCTCGCGGCGGCCTGCTGGGTGGCCAGGTCCCGGGGCCGCCGGGCCAGCCCCAACGGCGCCAGGCCGGCCGCGATCGCCCCGGAGCTGACCAGCACCACCTGCGAGCCGGCCGCGCGCCGGGCGGCGAGGGCGTCGACCAGCCGGTGCAGCCGGGCGGGATCGAGCCCGCCGGCCAGGCTGGTCAACGACGACGACCCCACCTTGACGACGACGCGGCGGGCGTCGCCGAGCAGCCTCCGGGTGTCGGTCACCGGAAGATCGTCCCGCGGGTCGGCACCTCCGGGCGACCGAGTTGCACCGCCGCGTTCATCGGGTCCCGTCCCCGTCGTCCCAGACCTCGAGCTCGTCGTCGCCGAGCTCGAAGAGCTGCTCGTCCGCCTCGTCGCCGGCGTCGTTGGTCCAGCGGGCCTCGTGGGCGTAGCTCGCGCCCTCGGCCAGCTCAGCGTCCGTGAGGTGGCGGCGGCGGGCGAGCTTGGCGAGCTTGCGCTCCGCGGCGGAGACACGGGTGCCCCCGCCCTCGACCCGCGCGTCCGTCCCGCGGCCGGACATGACCCGGGCGATCCCGGCCGGGGTGCTGGGCTGCCAGTCGAAGGTGACGTCGCCGATCGTGACCGGGCAGCCCGGCACGGCGCCGGCCTCGGCCAGCGCGTCCTCCACGCCGAGCCGGGCGAGCCGGTCGCCGAGGTAGCCGACGGCCTCGTCGTTGTCGAAGTTCGTCTGCCGGATCCAGCGTTCGGGCCGGCTGCCGCGCACCAGGAACCCGCCCTCGAGCTGCGGGTCCGGCTCGACGGTGAACCCGGCGTCGTCGACGGCCTGGGGGCGCAGGACGATCCGGGTCGGCTCGACCACGGGCTGGGCGGCCCGGTACGCCGCGACCTGCTCGCCCATCGCGAAGGCGAGCTCGCGCAGGCCCTTCCGGCTCGCGGTGGAGATCGGGAAGATCGGCCAGCCGAACCGCTCGCGCAGGTCCGCGGTCACGATCTCGACCAGGTCCGCGGCGTCGGGCACGTCGATCTTGTTCAACGCGATCAGCCGGGGCCGGTCGGCGAGGTCGCCGCCCAGCGCCGGGGTGTAGCGGGCGAGCTCGTCCTCGAGCGCCTGGACGTCCGCGACGGGATCGCGGCCGGGCTCGAAGGTCGCGCAGTCCACGACGTGCACCAGCACCGAGCAGCGCTCGATGTGCCGCAGGAAGTCCAGCCCCAGCCCGCGCCCCTCGGAGGCGCCGGGGATGAGCCCGGGAACGTCCGCGACGGTGAACACCTCGTCCCCCGCGGTGACCACGCCGAGCTGCGGGACCAGCGTGGTGAACGGGTAGTCCGCGATCTTCGGCCGGGCCGCGGACAGGGCGGCGACCAGCGAGGACTTGCCCGCCGACGGGAACCCGACCAGCCCGACGTCCGCCATCGAGCGCAGCTCGAGGGTCAGGTCGCGGGACTCCCCCGGCTCGCCGAGCAGGGCGAAACCGGGCGCCTTGCGCGCCTGCGAGGCCAGCGCGGCGTTGCCGAGCCCGCCGCGGCCGCCCTCCGCGGCGACGAACCGGGTGCCCGGGCCGACCAGGTCGGCGACGATCTCGCCGCGCTGGTCGAACACCACGGTGCCGTCCGGGACGCGCAGCTCGAGGTCCTCGGCGTTGGCGCCGGCGCGGAACCCGCCCTGCCCCTGCTTGCCGTTCTTCGCGACGGCGTGCGGGCGGTGGTGGAAGTCCAGCAGGGTGTGCACACCCGGGTCGACGACGAGCACGACGGACCCGCCGCGGCCGCCGTTGCCCCCGTCGGGGCCGCCGAGCGGCTTGAACTTCTCGCGATGGATCGACGCGCAGCCGTTGCCGCCCGCCCCCGCAGTGGCGTGCACGACGACCCGGTCGACGAACCGCGACATGACTGACTACTCCTCTACACACGACAACGGCGGACCTCCCGGGGCTTGCTCCCCGGGTGGCCCGCCGCGCGCGAAAACGGTGGGTCGGGCCTCAGGCCTCGACCGGAACCACGTTGACGACCTTGCGGCCGCGCTTGTGGCCGAACTGGACGGCACCCTCGACGAGCGCGAACAGCGTGTCGTCCCCACCGCGGCCGACGCCGTCGCCCGGGTGGAACTTGGTGCCGCGCTGGCGGATCAGGATCTCGCCGGCGTTGACGGTCTGCCCGCCGAACCGCTTGACGCCCAGCCGCTGAGCGTTCGAGTCGCGCCCGTTGCGGGAGCTGGACGCACCCTTCTTGTGAGCCATGGCGCAGGTCTCCTTACGCGCTGATGCCGGTGACCTGGACCTTGGTCAGCGGCTGACGGTGGCCCTGACGCTTGTGGTACCCGGTCTTGTTCTTGAACTTGTGGATGCGGATCTTCGGGCCCTTGGTGTGCTCGACGACCGTGGCGGTCACCGAGGCCTTGGCCAGCGCATCCGCGTCCGTGGTCAGCTTGTCGCCGTCCACGAGCAGCACGGCGGGGAGGCTGATCTCGGCGCCGGGCTCGCCGTCGATCTTCTCGACGGTCAGCACGTCGTCGACGGCCACCCTGTACTGCTTACCGCCGGTCTTGACGATCGCGTACATCGTTGACGCACGACTCCTGAAACTCTCGGGGGGACTCATGGGCGCCCAATCCCGATGAACACAGCACGGGGCGCACGCCGCAGCATCAGGGCCGCGGCTCCTTGACTCCCAGGGTACGGAACGGGAAATCGGAGGGTCAAACCGGGTCCCCCCCGGCCGATCCCTCGGGGCCGTCCTGCGCGCCGGCCCCGACGGACGAGGTGACCGCGACGGTGACCGTGCCGGCCGCGTCCCCCTCGCTCGGCGGACCGGCCGGGCGCGACGCCGCCCGCCGCGACCTGCGCGGACGGGAGGTGACGGTCGTGTCGTTCGCGGGCTCCGGCTGCGCGGGGGCCGCGGGTGCCGCGGGCGCGGACCCGGCCTCGGGCAGCGGGGCCGTGACGACAACGGGCTCGGCCGCCGTGCTCGGCGCGCCGGCCGAACGGGTGACCCGGCGGCGCTTGTCCGGCCGGGCCGGGGCGTCGGCCGTCCCGGTGGCCCCGGTGGTCCCGCTCACCTCGGTGGTGTCCGGGGCGGCCGGGGTGGCGGGGGTCTCCGGGGCGTGCCCGTTCGAGGTCGCGACGGGACCCGCGGGGGCCTCGCCGGACGCGGCGGCCGGAGCAGCCCCGGTCGACTCGGCCGGCCCGGCCTCGGTAAACGCCGGGTCCGGCGCCGTGCCCGAGGTCGCGGCCGACGCCGTGGATGCCGCCGGTGCGGTGTCCGGCGTGGTCCCCGGTGCGGTCTCCGGGGTCGCCTCAGAGGTCGCCTCCGGGGTCGCCTCCGGGGTCGCCCCCGCCGGGCCCGCGGGCTCCTCGGCCGGCGCCTCCGCCGTCACGACGACGGCCTCCGCGCCGCCCGCGCTGCCCGCCGGGCGCTCGGCGCGACGCCGCCC
>NZ_JBHSQK010000012.1:86132-86314 GCF_042658055.1 Pseudonocardia lutea | reverse complement strand
TCCGGTGTCCGGCTCGTCCATGCCGACGGGCGCCTCGGACGTCCCGGCCACCGGGGTGCTCCCGGTTCCCTCGACCACCGCGGCGGTACCGGCGAGACCCGCGGGCGTGTCCGTGTCCTCCAGGTCCGCCACCCCGGCGACCTCGCCCGGCGCCGCCTCGCCGGTGGCGTGCCGCGCCGCGG
>NZ_JBHSQK010000012.1:0-86035 GCF_042658055.1 Pseudonocardia lutea | reverse complement strand
CGGCGGCGGCCGCCGCGGCGGTGCGGACGTTCGGCAGCGGCGACTCGGTGCGGTCGCGGTCCTCGCCGCGCCGCCGGCCGCGCTTGCGCCCACCGCTCTCGCCGGCACCGGCCCCGCCGCCGTCCACCGGGTGCACGTGGTCGCCGTCCGTCGAGACGATCACGCCCCGGCCGCGGCAGTGCTCGCACGGCGTGGAGAAGTGCTCCAGCAGCCCGCCGCCGACCCGCTTGCGGGTCATCTGGACCAGGCCCAGCGAGGTCACCTCGGCCACCTGGTGGCGCGTGCGGTCCCGGGCCAGGCACTCGGTGAGCCGGCGCAGCACCAGGTCCCGGTTCGCCTCGAGCACCATGTCGATGAAGTCGATCACGATGATGCCGCCGATGTCGCGGAGCCGGAGCTGGCGGACGATCTCCTCCGCCGCCTCCAGGTTGTTCCGCGTGACGGTCTCCTCGAGGTTGCCCCCGGAGCCGGTGAACTTGCCGGTGTTGACGTCGATGACCGTCATGGCCTCGGTGCGGTCGATCACCAGCGTGCCGCCCGACGGCAGCCACACCTTGCGGTCCAGCGCCTTGAGCAGCTGCTCGTCGATCCGGTACTCGGCGAACACGTCCTTCGGGCCGACGTGGCGGTGCATCCGGTCCGCGAGCTCGGGCGCCACGTGCGAGACGTAGTTCGACACCGTCTCCCACGCCTCGTCCCCGGACACGATCAGCGCCGAGAAGTCCTCGTTGAACTGGTCCCGGACGACCTTGACCAGCAGGTCCGGCTCCTCGTAGAGCAGCGCGGGGGCCTTGGGCGCCTTCGGACCGGTCTTCTCGGCCTTCTCCTTGACGACCTCCCACTGCGCCTGCAGCCGGCGGACGTCGCGCTCCAGGGCCTCGTGGCTCACGCCCTCGGAGGCCGTCCGGATGATCACGCCCGCGTCGGCCGGGACGATCTCCTTGAGCATGTCCTTGAGGCGCTTGCGCTCGACGTCGGGCAGCTTGCGGGAGATCCCCGCCGCCCCGCCGCTCGGCACGTAGACCAGGAACCGGCCGGCCAGACTGATCTGGGTGGTCAGGCGGGCGCCCTTGTGCCCGACCGGGTCCTTGGTGACCTGCACGAGCACGCTGTCGCCGCTGCTCAGGGCCTGCTCGATCCGGCGGGCCTTGCCGTTGAGGCCGGCGGCGTCCCAGTCGACCTCGCCGGCGTAGAGCACGGCGTTGCGGCCGCGGCCGATGTCGACGAACGCGGCCTCCATGCTGGGCAGCACGTTCTGCACGCGGCCGAGGTAGATGTTGCCGACCATCGAGGCCGGGGCGGACTGCGCCGCGGACCCGTTGCCGGCCCCCGCGACGAAGTGCTCCACGAGCACGCCGTCCTCGAGCACGCCGATCTCGGTGCGCGGCCCGCTCTGCCGGACCACCATCGACCGCTCGACGGACTCCCGGCGGGCCAGGAACTCGGCCTCGCTCAGGATCGGCGGGCGCCGGCGGCCGGCGTCGCGGCCGTCCCGGCGGCGCTGGCGCTTGGCCTCGAGCCGGGTGGAGCCGCGGACCGACTGCACCCCGTCGTCGCCGGAGTCCCGGTCCTTGTCCCGGTCCTTGTCCTTGTCCCGGTCCCGGTCCTTGTCCCGGCCCTGACGGACCCTCGTGACGGTGTTCGGCGGGTCGTCCTCGGCGCGCTCGTCCGACGCGTCGCCCGATCCGCGGCGACGACGGCGCCGACGGCGCCGACGCGTGCCGCCGGCCTCGCCC
Source organism: Pseudonocardia lutea (assembly GCF_042658055.1). NCBI lineage: Bacteria > Bacillati > Actinomycetota > Actinomycetes > Pseudonocardiales > Pseudonocardiaceae > Pseudonocardia > Pseudonocardia lutea. Next base: position 84,299 of record NZ_JBHSQK010000012.1, on the reverse strand, counting down.
TCGTCGGACTCGTCCGTGTCCTCGTCGCCCTCGTCGGTGTCCTCGGCCTCGGCGTCCCCGTCGGTGCTCTCGGCGCCGTCGGCGGCGTCGGTGGTGTCGGTGGTGTCGGCGTCCTCGCCGTTGTCCCCCCGGCCACGGCCCCGGCCGCGCCGGCCCCGGCGGCGACGGCGACGGCCCGCGGCCTCGTCGTCCTCGTCGGAGTCCTCGCCGTCCCCGATGTCGGCGGTGTCGGCGGTGTCCCCGGTGTCGGCGGGGTCGGTCTCCTCGGCGGTCTCTGCGTCGACCGGCTCGGCGGCCTCGTCGGTCCCGGCGGTGGTCCCGACGGTGGTCCCGGGGGTGGTCCCGGCGGCCTCCTCGGCGGCGTCCGGCTCCGCCCTGCCCGAGCGGCGGCGGCTGCGCCGGGGCTTGGGGGCCTCCTCGGTGCGGCCCGGGGTCGCGGTGGACTCGGCCCCCGCCGGCTCGGCGGCGGGTTCGGCGGTCCTGCGGCGACGGCCGCGGGCGGGCTCGGCGGGTTCGGGCTCGGGGGCCTGGAAGAGCGGGGCGGGCGGCGCGAAGACCGGGGAGAGCGGGCCGTCCGTCTGCGCGGCCGGGGTGTCCGCGGCGGGCTGCCCGGCGGCGGGGGGTCCGTCGGCGGCCGGGGTGGTCCCCTGCTCGGCGGCGGCCTCCGCGGCCTCCACCGTCTCGGGTGCCGCGGTCTCCTCGGTCGTGTCCGACTCGGGCGCGGTGGCCCGGCTGTCGGTGGTCGTCCCGCTCCCCGCGCCGGTCGCGGCCTGCTCACCCAACAGGGTGGTGACGACCTGCTCGGCGGTCTTCCGGTCGACGCCGGCCTGTGCGCTGCGCGCGGCGTTGCCGAGCTCGGCGAGCGCCGCGAGGACCTCCTTGCTGGTCCGCCCGATCAGCCGGGCCAGGGCGTGCACACGCAGCTTCTCCGGCAGTTCCGACACGGAGAACTGCCCGCCGGTACCCCCGGCGGGCGCATCGTTGCTCGACATTCAACTCCTTCGCCCCCGGGCGCCTCGAGGGCGGCCGCGCAGGGGCCTCACGCGTTCTCCCGTCCCGCGGTGCGGGCCGGGCAATCCTGGTCGCTCGGCGGTACTCGACGCCGTGTCCGGCCGGCCCACCCCGGGCCGGCGGCGGCACCGCTCCGCGGCGGTCAGGCCCGGGCGGTGACCCGGCCCGGTCCGAGCGGATCGGCGAGGCGGCCCCGGTCGTCGAGCAGGCCCTGCGCCATCCGGGTCGCCTTCGGGGGCACCGGCGGCTTCAGGCCTGCGACAACGTCGAGTGCGCCCAACACGTCGTCGGGTCGAACAGCGGGTGTCGTCTGCCGTACGACCGCGGTCAGTATCGCACAGTCCGGACCGGGGGCGGCCGGTTCCGGGGTGACTCCGCCCGGTGCGTCACCCACCGGCGGCCCGGCGAGGTCCGCATCGTCGCAGGCCGTGACGGTCGCGGACACGACCGCGGCCCGGACGTCGATCTCCCGCCGGCCCGCGGGCATGACCCGCTCGACCACGAGGGTGTCCCGCGCCAGGAGCGCGTCGAGGGCCGCCCGCAGCGCCGGCTCCGAGATCCCCGGGAGCACGATCCGCCACAGGCTCGCGTCGATCCGGTCGGCGAGCGCCGGGGGCTCGGCGACCACGGCGTCGAGGATGTCCAGGCCCTCGGGCAGCACGGCGTCGAGCGCGGCACGCACGACCTCCGGTTCGACCTCGCGGGTCAGGCCGATCTCGAGGTACTCGGCCTCGCTGGCCGTACCGGTCGGCGCCGCCCCGATCCAGGAGATCCGGGGGTGCGGGCTGAAGCCGTGCGAGTGGGCCACGGGGACGCCGGAGCGGCGCACCGCCCGCTCCACGCTGCGGGCCACGTCGCGGTGCGACAGGAACCGCAGCCGTCCGCGCTTCGCGAAGCGCACCCGGATGCGCTGCACGGTCGGCGGGGCGGGGTTCGCGGCCTCCCCGGGCCGCACTCGAGCCATGCGCCCAGCGTAGGCCGTGGTCGCCGCCGATCATGGGCCCGGGGCCGACCGGGCGCTCCCGGAGACACCCGCAGAGCAGGCGATCCGGGAACCGGTTGCGGAGAGCCCCCGTTCCGCGGTTGGGGTCCGCCCCGTCCGGGGACACACTCGTCGCGGTACGCCATGGGTGCCGGCGGCACGGTCGCCGGGCCGCCGCAGGACCGGGCCGGACGCGGGAGCGGGGTCGGGAGCGTGGACGAGGACGGAACGGCCGGACGGGCCGAGGAGCGGGTCGAGGAGCGGGTCGAGGACCGGGCAGCGGACCGGACCGGGGACCGGGCAGCGGACCGGACCGGGGAGCAGGACCGGGACCGGGACCGGGCAGCGGACCGGACCGGGGAGCGGGTCGGGGACCGGCCCGGCTCCCGCGCGGGGGGCCGCGCCGGGGAACGGGGAGACGTGAACGGCAGCGGGGACCCGGCGGGCAACGGCGCCGGCCCGCGGGCCGGGACGTCCCCGGAGGACGCGGCGACCGACTCCCCGAACGGCGCGCCGGAACTCCGCGCCCGCTCCCACGCGCTGCGGCGGTTCTCCGTCGGACGGCGGCCCGGCGACATCCTGCGCGTGGTGATCGCCGCCGCGGTGGTCGTCCTCTGCACGCTCCTGGCCGGCCTGCCCACGGTCAACCCGGTGGAGTCGGCGATCTTCGCGCAGATCGAGGCGTTGCCCGCCGGCTGGGCACCGGCCGCCGCGGGGCTGCTGTGGGTCGGGACCTGGGCCGGTGTGGCCGGGGCCGCGGCGCTCGCCCTGTACCTCAAGCACGTCCGGGCCGCGCTGCAGCTGGTCGCCGCCGGTGTGGTGGCGTGGCTGGCGGTGGTGTTGCTCGACCGGTTCGTCGCCAACCGGCCCGTGCCGCCCGAGCTGGCGGACCAGGCCGGGTCGCCGGGCGCCCCCGCGCTGCGGCTCCCGGGGTCGGACGGGTTCGCCTTCCCCGCGGCCCACACCGCCGTCGCGGCGGCGCTGGTCACCGCCGTCGCCCCCTACCTCCCGCGCAAGGCCGCCTCCGCGGCCTGGGTGGTGGCGGTCGCCGTCGCGCTCGCCGAGGTGTACCAGGGCGCGCTGCCGCTCGCGGTGTTCGCCGGAGCGGTCGTCGGCTGGGGCGCCGGCTCGGCCTCCCACCTCGTCGGCGGGGCCCCCGGCCGCCGGACCTCGGTCGAGGCCGTGCGCCGGACGCTCGAGGACGCCGGGCTGTGTCCCGAGACGATCACCGAGACCCGACCCCACCTGCTGGCCCCGCTCCGGTTCAGGATCACGACGCGGGACGGCCGTGTGCTGCGGGCGCGCGCGGTGCAGCGGCTGCACCGCCGGGCCGGGCCCTGGTACCGGCTCCGGCGGCTCCTCGCGCCGGTCGACCTCCAGGACGTCCCCCGGCTGTCCAGCACGCACCAGGAGGTCGAGCACGAGGCCTACGTCTCGCTGCTGGCCGAGGAGGCGGGCGTGCGGACCCCGCACGTGGAGCTGGCGTGCGTGATCGAGCACGGCTCACCGCTGCTGGTGCACCGCCAGGTCGAGGGGCGCCCGCTCGCCGAGCTGCGACCCGCCGAGATCGACGACCGGCTCCTGGACGCCGTCTGCACGCAGGTCGCGCTCCTGGGCCGGGCCCACATCGCCCACCACGACCTGCAGGCCGAGAACATCCTGGTCGACGCGGAGGGCGACCCCTGGCTGCTGAACTTCACCTTCGGCCAGGTCGGGGCCGCTCCGACCCTCCTGGCCCAGGACCTCGCCGACGTGCTCATCACGCTCGTCTCGCTGGTCGGCGTCGACCGGACCGTGGAGGCCGCCCACCGGACCCTGTCCGCGGACCGGCTGGAGGCAGCCCTGGCCTACCTGCAGCCGCTGGCCCTGCACCGCGGGGTGCGGGAGCAGATCCTCGACGGCCACTACCTGTTCAGCGAGCTCCGCGAGGCCCTGGCCGACCGGATCGGGCGACCCCTGCCCAGCTATCCGTCGCCGGTGCGGCCGCGCGCGCTGGTCTCGATGCTGTTCCTCGGCGGGGCGATCTACCTGCTGCTGCCCCAGCTCGCCGACATCCCGGAGACGGTGGCCCTGCTCCGGGGCGCCAACTGGTGGTGGCTGGCGCTGGCCGTGTTCACCGGCATGGTCGCGATCGTCATGTCGGCCGTGTCGCTCCTGGGTTCCTGCGACACCCACCTCCCCTTCCGACGCACCGTCGAGGTGCAGGTCGCGGCCGCCTTCACCGGCCGCACCACCCCGGGCGGCGTCGGGTTCTTCGCCATCAACATCGCCTTCATGGAGAAGCTGGGGATGCGCCGCTCGCTGGCCGTGGGCGTCACCATGCTGAACCTGGCGGCCACCGGGGCCGTGTCCGCGGTGATCTGCATCGTCGGGGTGTTCGCGGTGGGCATCACCGGGACCCTCGGCGGGATCCGGATCCCGACGGGCTGGCCGCTGTTGGGCGCCGTGGCCGGGATCCTCGTCGTCGCCGGGCTCCTCCTCGGCTCACCCCTGGGCCGACGGCGGATCGTGCGGCCCGGCCTGCAGGTCGTCCGCGAGCTGTGGACGGCGATCCGGCGGCCGCTGCGCGCCGTGCAGCTGTTCGGCGGCGCCACTGCCTACCACCTGGTCTCCGCGCTCGGCCTGGCCACCTGCCTGGCCGCGTTCGACCCGCACTTCCCGTGGCTGGAGGTGCTCGTGGTGTTCGTGGTCGGCCAGACCCTCGGGCACATCGCCCCGACGCCGGGCGGCCTCGGTGCCGTGGAGGCGCTGCTCGTGGCCGGGATGATCGCCGTCGGCGTGGCCCCCGCCCCCGCCGTCGCGGCCACCCTCGTCTCGCGGCTGCTGACCTACTGGCTGCCGGTGCTCCCCGGGATCGGGATGTTCCGGTACCTGCAGCACCGCGGCGTCGTCTGACCGGCCTACTCGGCTCCCGGCTCCAGGACCAGCAGGGTCTCGCCCGCCGGCCGGAAGCCCGCGCGGCGGTAGAAGGTCGTGCTGCGCGCGGTCGGGGCGAGGATCAGCCGCCGGTACCGGCGCTCGCGGGCGTGGTCGACGACGGCCTGCAGCAGCGCCCGCGGCACGCCGCGGTCGGCGAAGGCCTCGAGGACGAAGGCGTTGCCCACCTGCCCGACCTTCCCGGCGCGCGTCCCGGGCCGGGGCATCGGCACGATCTCGACGACGTTGATCGAACCGATCGGCGTCCAGCCGGCCCGGTCGCTGCCGATCTCGGCCAGCCAGAAGGTCCGCCGGGGCTGCTCGACGCGCGCCCACTGCGCGAACGCCGCCTCGAACGCCGCGTCGGCGACCGGCCGGCCGGCCCGCTCCTCGGTCCAGGCCCGGCGCAGCGCGGCGAGGGCCTCGACGTCCCGCTCGTCCGCCACACGGACGGTGATCTGCCGGGTGCCGGCCGACTGCGGGCCGGCCGGCTGCGGTTCCTCAGGCACCCAGCTCCCGTCCGACGGGGTTCACCACCGTCAGCGGGAGCAGCGTCGTGCCGCTCGGCCCGACCTCGATGTCCGCGCCCGTCGAGGGGCACACGCCGCAGTCGAAGCAGGGGGTCCAGCGGCAGTCGTCCTGCTCCTGCTCGGACAGCGCGTCCTGCCAGTCCTGCCACAGCCAGTCCCGCTCCAGCCCGGAGTCGAGGTGGTCCCAGGGCAGGATCTCGTCCTCGCCGCGCTCGCGGGTGGTGAACCACTCCAGCGAGACGCCCAGCGGCTCCAGCTCGCGCTTCGCGGCGGTGACCCAGCGGTCGTAGGAGAAGTGCTCCGACCAGCCGTCGAACCGGCCGCCCTCGCGCCACACCCGCTCGATCACCGCACCGACCCGGCGGTCGCCCCGGGCGAGCAGGCCCTCGATCAGCGAGGGCTGCCCGTCGTGGTAGCGCATGCCGATGTTGCGGCCCAGCTTCTTGTTGCTGTTCACGGCCTCGCGGAGCTTGCGCAGCCGGGCGTCGACGACGTCGGGGTGCGCCTGCGCCGCCCACTGGAACGGGGTGTGGGGCTTCGGGACGAACCCGCCGATCGAGATCGTGCACCGCACGTCGTTGCGGCCCGAGGCCTTGCGCCCGGCCTCGATGACCCGGTGCGCCATGCCCGCGATCTCGAGGACGTCCTCGTCCTCCTCGGTGGGCAGCCCGCACATGAAATAGAGCTTGACCTGCCGCCAGCCCTGCGCGAACGCCTCGGAGACGGTGCGGATGAGGTCCTCCTCCGACACCATCTTGTTGATCACCTTGCGGATCCGCTCGGACCCGCCCTCGGGCGCGAACGTGAGCCCGGAGCGGCGGCCGTTGCGGCTGATCTCGTTGGCCAGGTCGATGTTGAAGGCGTCGACCCGGGTGGAGGGCAGCGACAGCGAGGTGTTGGTGCCCTCGTAGCGGTCGGCCAGCCCCTTGGTGATGTCGGCGATCTCGGAGTGGTCGGCGCTGGACAGCGAGAGCAGCCCGACCTCGTCGAACCCGGAGGCCCGCACGGCCCGGTCGACCATCGCGCCGATCCCCTGCAGCGACCGCTCGCGCACCGGGCGGGTGATCATGCCCGCCTGGCAGAACCGGCAGCCGCGGGTGCAGCCGCGGAAGATCTCCACGCTGGCCCGCTCGTGCACGGTCTCGGCCAGCGGGACGAGCGGGGCCTTGGGGTAGGGCCACTCGTCGAGATCGCTGGTGGTGCGCTTCTGGACCGTCGCCGGGACGCGCGGGTCGAGCGGCTCGACGGCGGCGATCCCCCCGTCGGCGTAGGTGACCTCGTAGAGCGAGGGGACGTAGCAGCCGTCGGTGTTCGCCAGGCGCAGCAGCAGCTCGCGGCGGCCTCCCGGGCGTCCCTCGGCCTTCCACGCCTTGACGACGTCGGTGATCTCGCCGACCACCTCCTCGCCGTCCCCCAGCGCCGCGACGTCGACGAAGTCGGCGATCGGCTCCGGGTTGAAGGCGGCGTGCCCGCCCGCGACGACGACCGGATGGCTCTCGTCGCGGTCGACGGCGTGCAGCGGGATCCCGGCGAGGTCGAGCGTGGTCAGCAGGTTCGTGTAGCCGAGCTCGGTGGAGAAGCTGACGCCGAGCAGGTCGAATGCACCCACCGGGCGGTGGGTGTCGACCGTGAAGGCCGGGACCCGGTGCTCGCGCATCAGCTCCTCGAGGTCCGGCCAGACCGCGTAGCAGCGCTCGGCGAGGGCGTCGGCGCGCTCGTTGAGGACCTCGTAGAGGATCATGACGCCCTGGTTGGGCAGGCCGACCTCGTACGCGTCCGGGTAGAGCAGCGCCCACCGGACGTCGGCGGACTCCCACGGCTTGGTCTGCGCGTTCAGCTCGCCGCCGACGTACTGCACGGGCTTGGACACCCGCGGCAGCAGCGGTTCGAGGGCAGGGAAGACGGAGTCTGACAGCACAGCGCTCACGCGGACCCAGGGTAGCCCCGCACCGATTCCTCCTCGGCACACGGTTCTGCACACGCCGCCCCGGCACGCTCCACATGACCGGCACCACCCCGGGCACACGATCCGCGAGGAGACGCGATGAGCACCCCGACCACCGACCCGACCACCGACCCGATCCGCACCATCGGCCCCAAGCACCGCGCGCTGTGGGCCTCCGGCGACTACGGCACGGTCGCCTCCGACCTGATCCCCGGCCTCGGCGCGGTCCTGGTCGAGGCCGCCGGCGTCCGGCCCGGGCAGCGCGTGCTCGACGTCGGGGCGGGCACCGGCAACGCCTCGATCCCGGCCGCGGCCGCGGGTGCCGAGGTCGTCGCCTCCGACCTGACGCCCGAGCTGCTCGACCAGGGCCGGCTGATCGCCCGCTCCCGCGGCCTGGACCTCGAGTGGGTCGAGGCGGACGCCCAGCAGCTGCCCTTCGAGACCGGCGAGTTCGACGTCGTGGTCTCCTGCGTGGGCGCCATGTTCGCGCCCTTCCACGAGCGCGCCGCGGCCGAGATGCTGCGCGTCTGCCGGACGGGCGGCACGATCGGGATGATCAACTGGACGCCGGAGGGCTTCGTGGGGCAGCTCTTCGCCACGATGAAGCCCTTCGCCCCGCCGCCCCCGCCGGGCGCGAGGCCCGCCCCGCTGTGGGGCAGCGAGGAGCACGTCCGCGAGCTGTTCGGCGCGGGCGTCCGGAACCTCCGCTGCGAGAAGCGCACCTACACCCTCGACGTGACCGACTCCCCGCGGGACTTCCGCGAGTGGTGGAAGCGCACCTACGGCCCGACCCTCGCCGTGTACATGAACGTCGCCGACGACGCCGGACGCACCGCCGAGCTCGACGCGGCCTTCCTCGACTTCCTCACCCGCACCCGGACCGGCGGCGTATGGGAGTCGGAGTACCTGCTCGTCACGGCCGAGCGGGCCTGAGAATCCGGCCGAACGGGCGAGCCCGGACGTATCGGGCGGTGCCATCCTGGCCTCCTTCCCAACGGACGGGGGGGGCCACGGATGGAGCCGGACGGGACGGAACGGGGGGTCGGCGGCGGGCTGCGGCCCGCCGTCGTCGTCCGGCTGCTCGGGCCGCCGCGCGTCGAGACCCGGGGTTCCCGCCCTCCCGTCCCTCGGGGACGCAAGCCGTGGGCGCTGCTCGCGCTGCTGCTGACCTCGACCGGGCCGGTGCCGCGCGGACGCGTCCAGGAGCTGCTCTTCCCCGACGCCGAGGACCCGCAGGCCGCGCTGCGCTGGACGCTCAGCCAGGTGCGCCGCGCCGTGGGGGACGCGGTGCGGATCGAGGGCGACCCGCTGGCCTGCGAGATCGCCGAGAGCGTCCGGGTCGACGTGGTCGATGTCCTCGCGGGCCGCGCCCCCGCCGGCTGGCCCCTCGCCGAGGCCACCCTGCCGCTGCTGGAGTGCGCCGAGCCCGACGTGCCGGAGTTCGCCGCGTGGCTGCACGGCCGGCGGCACGCCGTGAGGCAGGCCGGGGCGCGGCTGCAGCGGCGGCACCGGCCCCGCACCCACTCCCCCGCCAGCCGGTCGGCGGTGCGCGAGCTCGTCCGCATCGGCGAGCAGGTGATGGACTCGGGGGCGGCGCGCGACGGGACCGGGATCCTCGCCGGCGCCGTCCGGCGGGCCCGCGAGCTGGGCGACGAGGTCGTGCTCGCCGAGGCCCTCGCGCACTACGGGCGCGGGTACGTGCACGCCGTGGCCAGCACCGGCCCGGGCGTCGCGGCGGCGCTGCGCGAGGCGTCCCGGCTCGCGACGCGCGAGGGGCTGGCCGAGGTCGCCGCGCTCGCCCGCCGCGAGCTGGGCTTCGTGGCCACGGCGACCGGCGATCCCACCACGGCCCTGCGGATGCTGGAGAGGGCCGACGCGGCCGCCGGCGAGCGGCCGGAGCAGCGGGCCGGCGTGGCACACGTCCGCGGGTTCGCGCTGATCGACACCGGCCTGTCGGAGTGGGCGGTGCGCGAGCTCGACGCCGCGGTCGCGCTCGCCGAGGGCGCGGACCGGCCGCGCGCCTTCACCGCCGCCGTCGCGATGCGGGCCCGCGCCCGGTTGCAGCGCGGCGAGGACGAGGCCGCCGCCGCGGACGTCGCCGAGGCCCGGCGGATGGCCGCCGACCTGCAGTGGACGTCGATGCGGCCGTGGATCGACGTGCTCCACGGCGAGGTCCTGCTCCGCGATGGCCGCGCGACGGAGGCCGAGGCCGTGCTCGCCGACGCCAACACCCTCGCCGAGGTCCTCGACGACGCCTGCTGGATCGCGCTGACCAGCCGGGGCCTCGCGCTCGCCCGCGCCCGGCTCGGCAACCCGGCGGGCACCGTCACGGCGCTCGACGGCGCCTGCGCCACCCTCGTCGCCGACGCCGACGTGTGCTGCTGGATCGAGCTGCACCTGCGGGACACCCTCTGCGGGCTCACCGCGGACCTCGACCGGGACGCCGCACTCCGCCAGGCCGCCACCCTCGCCCGACGCGCCGAGCACACGGGCCTGACCGAGTACGCGGTCCGCGCCGCCCGGCACCGCGCGCGCCTCGGCGACCCCGACGCCGCCGCGGACGCCCGCGCCCGGTCCCTGCCCCACGACAACCCCGCCCTCCTCCGAACATGACGCCCGCGGTCGAGACCGGCGGCGGAGCTCGGGATGAGCGAACGGCACCCTCGGGTGGTAGGTGTGAGCGAAGGTGCACTCGTGCAACGGGGCTCGCACGGACGGCACCGGCGTGAAGGTGTGAGCGAACGGCACTGTCGGGCAGTGGGTGTGAGCGAGGGTGCCGGTCGCTGCTCCGTGGGGAGAGCGGAAACAGGCACGAGGGCGCCCGAGAAGTGCCGGTACACCCGCTGGTGCCCCGACACATCCGCTACGGCCCGACAGACCCTGCGGCGCGACACTTTGTTGCTGCGGACCGTCCGGACATCCGCTTCGGCCCGGCACACTCGCTGGGGCTCGACACACCCACTACGGCCCGACGTCCCCTGCGGCGCGACACCCCGCGGCGCCCGGTCACCCGATCCGACGCGGGACACCTGGTCCGGCCTGGGACACCCGCTCTGGCGCGGGGACCCCCGCTGCTGCGCGACACACCTGCTCCTGCGCGGCCCCACACCCGACGCGTCAGTCCCACACCCCGTCGACTGGATGTGGCGCGCCTCGACGGGTGTGCGACTCCGTCAGGGCACGCGGTCGGCGGTTGTCTCCCCCGCCCGCGACCCTCCCGGTCCGCCCACGGAGTGACCGTCGCCCGAGTTGCCGGACCAGGTGCACGGGCGCGCTCCCCCACCCTCCCGAGCGCGCCACACCCGGTCGACGAGGTGTGCGACGCACCTGCCGGATGTACCGCCGAGCGCGAGCGGATGTGGCGCGACCGGACGGATGTGCCAGCGCTCGATGTGCGCCCGTCCCGCGACCGCCCGCCGTTGTGACCCTGCGGGTGAATCGCCCGGTCGCGACGGGCGTGCGGGTCACCGGCGCCGCGACGGATGTGCGGCTGGCCCTCGGCAGCCGTGCTGGTCCGAGGGCGCTGCCGGACCGAGGGGCCCGCCTCAGTCGAGGAGGCCGGCGGTGCGGAGGGCGGCGCGGACGTCCTCGTGGTGCCACTCGTCGAGCGGGACCAGCGGGAGCCGGATGCCGCCCGGCATCAACCCCATCTCGGCCAGCGCCCACTTCACCGGGATCGGGTTCGGCTCGGCGAACAGGGCGCGGTGCAGGGGGGCGAGGTCCGCGTCGATGCCCGCCGCCTCCTCGCCGTCGCCGGAGATGGCCGCCTTGCACATCCGCGCCATGGCCTCGGGCGCGACGTTCGCGGTGACCGAGATGTCGCCGTGGAAGCCGGCGAGCATGCTGGCGCGGGCGGTGGCGTCGTCCCCGGAGTAGAGCGCGAAGTCCTCCAGCCCGAGCGCGACCAGGTCGCGGATGCGGTCCAGGTCGCCCTTGGCCTCCTTGAGCCCGACGATGTTCGGCACCTCGGCGAGCCGCTCGACGGTCGAGGGCAGCATGTCGCAGGCCGTGCGGCCCGGGACGTTGTAGAGGTACTGCGGGATGTCGACGGCCTCGGCGACCTTCTTGAAGTGCCGGTACAGGCCCTCCTGCGGAGGCTTGTTGTAGTACGGCGTGACGAGCAGGGCGCCGTCGGCCCCCGCGGCCGCCGCGGACTTCGTCAGGTGGATGGCCTCGTCGGTGTTGTTCGCGCCGGTCCCGGCGATGACCGGGACCCGCCCGGAGACGACGTCGATCGTGCGGCGGATGACGTCCGTGTGCTCCTCGACCGACAGCGTGGAGGACTCGCCGGTCGTGCCCACGGACACGATCGCCGCGGTCCCGGCCAGCACCTGCCGCTCGACGAGCCGCTCCAGCGCCTCGTGGTCGATCGAGCCGTCCTCCCGCATCGGGGTGACGAGCGCGACGAGACTTCCGGTGATCATGACTCATGCCCTTCGTGACGCGAACGCGACGGCGACGGTAGCAAGCGCCGACGACGCGGGCCCAGGGCGTTCCGACCCGTGTGACCAGGGCCCCGCGACCGGTGCCACGACCGGGCTGCCGGCCGTGGCTGCGTCGTGGCTGCGGTCGTGGCTGCGGTCGTGGCTGCGGTCGTGGCTGCGGTCGTGGCACAGACGCGACCGAGCTGCGCCGGGGGTGGCGGGGTGGTGCTGGCCCCACCCCGGGGCGGGGGTGGACGCACGCGGGGACGGGGGCTCGCACGGGCGACCGCGAACCCCGTCGCTCCCTACCGTTCCGGGGCAGCGTCCCGGGTCGACGAAGGAGCCGCGATGAGTCCGGTGCCCTCCCCGGTCCCACCGGTCCGCCGGCGGCCGCGTCCCGTGCCCGTCGAGCTGCCGCGCCTGTTCGAGGCCGGCACGGTGGCGGCCCTGCTCGCGGTCGCCGCGCTGGGGCTGCGGTGGTGGGGCTCGCCCCTCCACGAGGTACCGGTCACGCAGGTCGCCGAGTGGCACGTGCGGACGCTGCTGGGTCTCGGACGCGCCGGACGGGTACCGGTCCTGCTCCTGCTGGTGCTCGCCCTCCTCGCCGCGGTCACGGCCGGCCTCGCCCGCTCGGGGCGGATGCCCTGCTGGCCGCACCGCCTGACGCTGACGGCCGCGGGGGCCGCGACGGTGCTCGCCGCGGCGCAGACCCTGACGCACTGCCCGGTCGCACCCGGCGCGTGGCTCACCGGGCTGCTGGGCCTGGTGACGCTGGCCGGAGCCGCGGTGCCCCGGTCGACGCCGGGGCCGGAGCCACGACCCGGGCGACCGACTCCCGACCAGTGCGACCCTTCACCGCAGCAGGAGCGCCTCCAGCCGCCGCGCGGCGACGACCACCCCGACCGCCGCCATGATCACGAAGTAGGCGAGGTGGCCGAGCATGCCGAGGTGGACGGCGCCGGTGGTGAGCCCGCGCATCAGCTCCACGGCGTGGAACAGCGGCAGGCACTCCACGAGGAGCTGCAGCGGCCGCGGGTAGACCCCGAGCGGGTAGAAGGTCGTGGCGAACAGGAACATCGGCAGCACGGCCAGCGTGACCAGGTCGAAGTCCTGCCAGGAGCGCATGAACGAGGTCGCCGCCATGCCGATCGCGGCGAACGCGAACGCCACCAGCAGCGCGGCCGGCAGTGCCAGCAGCGCCCACGGCGAGGTGATCAGTCCGGCGACGGCCATGACCGACAGGAAGCCGGTGGCGTAGAGCCCGCCGCGGAGCAGCGCCCAACCGATCTCCCCGAGCGCGATGTCGACCGGACCGAGCGGGGTGGCCAGCATCGCGTCGTACAGCCGGTTGTACTTCAGCTTGAAGAAGACGTTGAAGGTCGCGTCGAACACCGCGCCGTTCATGGCCGACGCGGCCAACAGACCCGGAGCGATGAAGGCGGCGTAGGAGATCGGCCGCCCGTCCGGGCCGGGCAGCGCGCCGACCAGCGAGCCCAGCCCCGACCCCATCGCCAGCAGGTAGAACACCGGCTCGGCGAACCCGGACACGATCGCCGGCCAGGTGCGCCGCGCGGCCGTGGCGGAGCGCAGCAACAGGACCCGCGAACGGCCGGCGTAGCTCCCGCCGGGAACCAGCCGGGCCCACAGCGGTGCGGGCCGGGCGGCGGCCTCCAGCGCGGTCACGGCGCGAGTCTCCGGGTGAACAGCCGCACCGACAGCCAGGCGCCGACGGCGAGGAGGACCGACAGGTAGGCGAGGTGCCCGAGCAGGGCACCGGCCGTACCGGTCCCCAGCGCCGCGGCCCGGGCCAGCTCGGTGCCGTGCCACAACGGGGACACCCACGCCAGCGGCCGCACCCACCCGGGCAGCGCGGCGACGGGGAAGAACGTCCCGGAGAACAACGTCATCGGCAGCACGACGAACCGGAACAGGGCGTTGAAGGCCGCCCCCTCGTCCTCCCGGCTCGCCGAGAACGCCATCACCGGCGCCGCCACGGCGGCCCCCGTCAGCACGGCGGCGGCGAGCGAGCCCAGCACCCCGGGCGACGCGGCGCCGCCGAACAGTGCGATCAGCACGAGGTAGACCGCGCCGGTGAGGGTCATCTTCGCCGCGACCCACAGCAGGTGGCCGAGCGCGATCTGGGCGCCGGTCAAGGGCGTGGCCGCCATGCCCAGGTAGACGCGCTGCCACTTGAAACCGGACAGCACGGGGTAGGTCATCTCGAACGCCGCGCTCTGCACGGTGGACATCGCCAGCAGCGCGGGAGCCAACCAGACCAGGTAGGGCACCCCGCCCGTGGCCGCCTCCGCCCCGGGGCGGGTCGCGATGAGGCTGCCGAAACCCAGCCCGAACGCGAGCAGGAACAGCAACGGCTGCAGCACCGAGGACACCGCCGTGGCCCGCCAGTTGCGCCGGTACCAGCGCCAGAAGGACTCGACCACCAGCAGCAGCCCGTGCACCCGGCCCGGCGCCGCCGCCGGCCTGACCCGGGTGGTGGGCACCCGCTCCCCGACCGCCATCAGTCCACCAACGTCCGGCCGGTGAGCCGGAGGAACACGTCCTCCAGCGTGGAGCGCCGCACCAGCGCCGACAGCGGTCGCACCCCCGCGGTGTGCAGCGCGACCTGGGAGCGCTCCCCGTCGGCCGTGTAGAGCAGCACCCGGTCCGGGAGCTCCTCGACCCGCTCCGCGTACCGCTCCAGGTCCGCGGCGACCGGCCGCTGCTCCACGGCGAACCGCAGCTCCAGCACCTCGCGGGTGGACCACCGCTCGATGAGCTCCGCGGGCGAGCCCTCCGCCACGATCACCCCGCCGTCCATCACGACGAGCCGGTCGCACAGCTGCTCGGCCTCGTCCATGTAGTGCGTGGTGATGATCTGGGTGACGCCCTCGCGCTTGAGCTGGTACAGCCGCTCCCACAGCAGGTGGCGGGCCTGCGGGTCCAGCCCCGTGGTCGGCTCGTCGAGCAGGAGCAGCTCGGGGTCGTTGACCAGGGAGCGGGCGATGGTGAGCCGGCGCTTCATGCCGCCGGACAGCGGCTCCACCCGGTCCTCGGCCCGCTCGGTGAGCCGGGCGAACTCCAGCAGCTCCGCGGCCTTGGCCCGCACGTGCCGGCGGGACAGCCCGAAGTAGCGGCCGTAGATCTCCAGGTTCTCCCGGACCGACAGCTCGGTGTCGAGGTTGTCCAGCTGCGGGACGACGCCGAGCCGGGCCCGGATCCGCGGCCCCTCCCGGTCCGGGTCCAGGCCCAGGACCTGCAGCGACCCCGACGTGCGCGGCGAGACGCAGGCGATCATCCGCATGGTCGACGACTTGCCGGCGCCGTTGGGCCCCAGGAAGCCGAAGACCTCGCCCGGCGCCACGTCCACGTCGATCCCGCGGACGGCCTCGAACCCGCCGAAGCGCTTGCGCAGGTCCCGCGCCTGGACCAGTCCGTCCCCCACGCCGTGCACGCTAACGGGACGGCCCGACACTTTCTCGCCGATCCTGGACCCCGAGCTGGAACCAGTGCTCGTCGCGGACGTCGTCCGGCGCGAGCCGCAGCGCCCCGGGGAACCGGCCGACCTCGGTCCAGCTCCGCGCGGCGTACCAGGCCGGGAGCCCGGTGCCGCCGCGCGCCGAGAGGATCAGCTGCGCGAGCCCGAGCTCCGCCGCACGGTCGACGGCCGCCGCGAGCAACCGCCCGCCGAGGCCGCGCCCCTGCAGGTCCGGCAGCACCATCAGGCGGATCACCGTGGCCCGGTGCGCCACCACCGGACCGCGCCCCGGCTGCAGGAACACGGTGCCGACGAGCTCCGCCGCGCCGTCCGGCCCGGGCCGGTGCAGCGCGAGCAGGTGCAGGCAGCCGGCCCGGACCTCCGCCGCGGTGGCCTCGGCGAGGGCCCGGACCTCCGCCTCGGGGGCGTCGGGCGGGAAGCCGACCGCCCCGCCCGCGCGGGTCACGGCCGTCCACAGCGTGCCGAGCGCGGCCGCGTCGGGGTCGGTGTCCGGCCGGGGCCCGGAGAGCCCGGAGAGCCCGGGGAGCCCGGCCGACGCGCGCGGCCCGGTCAGAGGTTCGGGAACCAGAGCTTGATCTCGCGGGCCGCGGACTCGGACGAGTCCGAGCCGTGCACCAGGTTGGACTGGGTCTCGAGGCCGAGGTCGCCGCGGATGCTGCCCGGCGCGGCCTTCTCCACGGGGTCGGTGCCGCCGGCGATCTGCCGCCATGCGGCGACGGCGCGGGGGCCCTCGGCCACGGCGGCGACCACCGGGCCGGAGGTGATGAACTCGAGCAGCGACTCGAAGAAGGGCTTGCCGTCGTGCTCGGCGTAGTGCTGGCTCGCCAGCTCGCGGTCCACGGTCCGCAGCTCCAGCGCCACCAGCCGGAGGCCCTTGCGCTCGATGCGCGCCAGGCACTCCCCGACGAGGTTGCGGGCGACGCCGTCGGGCTTCACGAGGACCAGGGTGCGTTCAGTCACGCAGCGGAGCGTAGCGACGCCCTCCGGCCGGCCCTCACCGGCCCGTCAGGACGGCCGCGCCGAACGACACGGACGGTCAGCCCGGTCAGGTCGGCGCCGCCGCGACGACCGGCGCGAGGACGACGGCGGCGGGCACCAGGACCATCCGACGCCGGCTACTGCTGCTGGGACGGCAGCTCGCCGCGCGCCATCCGGCGGGCGACGTCCCGGCGCATCCACAGCACGGTGCCCCACACCAGGGCGAAGATCAGCCCCATGGCCAGCACGGAGACGTGGAAGATCCCGCTGATCAGCAGGCCCACCTGCAGGACCAGCGCGAACCCCAGTCCCCACGGCCGCCGCTGCAGCCCGGACGCGACGATCATCAGCAGCCCGAGCACCAGCACGACGGTGATCGCGACCGGGTTCAGGGCGCCCTGCGTGAACCGGGAGACGACCAGCAGCGCCAGCAGCACCACGATCGCCTCGAGCACCAGCAGGCCCGCGCACACGCCGCGGAAGCCCTTCATGGGGTCCGTGGCGGGCGGCCGCACCGGCTCCGTGCTCACGCCGGCACCCCGCCCCTCGTCCCGCCGATGGTCGCCGCGCTCACGCCGGCTCCTTCCCGAAGATCGACCGGGCTTCGCCGGCGGTCACCACCGACCCGGTGACGATCACCCCGACGCCCGAGTCCCCGGCCTCCTCGGCCAGCTCGACGCCCTGGTCGATCGCCGCCGCCAGCTGCGGCTCCACGCTCACCCGGTCCCGCCCGAACACCTCGACGGCCAGCGCCGCGAGCGCGTCCGGGTCCATCGCGCGCGGCGACGAGTTCATGGTCACCACGACCTCGTGCACCGCGGGCTCGAGCGCCTCCAGCAGGCCCTTCGCGTCCTTGTCCCGCATCACCCCGATCACCCCGACCAGGCGCGTGAACCGGAACTCGGACATCAGCGCGGCGGCCAGCGCGCGGGCGCCGTGCGGGTTGTGCGCGGCGTCGATCAGCACCGTCGGTCGGCCCGGCCCGCCCTGCATCGGCTCCAGGCGCCCCGGCGAGGTGACGGACGCGAACGCCGCGCGCACCGCCTCGGGATCCAGCGGCTGCTGCGGGCCCGCCCCGACCAGCGCCTCCGCGGCGGCCAGGGCGATCGCCGCGTTCGACGCCTGGTGCTCCCCGTGCAGCGGCAGGAAGATCTCGTCGTAGCGGCCGGACAGACCCTGCAGCTCCAGCCGCTGCCCGCCCACGGCCAGCTCGCGCTCGCGCACGCCGAACTCGGCGCCCTCGCGGGCCACCTGGGCCCCGACCTCGGCGCAACGCTCGATGAGCACCTCGGCCACGGCCTTGTCCTGCGCGGCGAGCACCGCGACGGAGCCGGGCTTGATGATCCCGGCCTTCTCCCGGGCGATCCCGAGGAGGTCCGTGCCCAGGTACTCCGCGTGGTCGAGCCCGACCGGGGTGACCACGGCGACCTTGGCGTCGACGACGTTGGTGGCGTCCCACCGGCCGCCCAGCCCGACCTCGACGATCCCGGCCTCGACCGGCGCGTCGGCGAACGCCGAGTACGCCATGGCCGTGAGCACCTCGAACTTGCTGAGCTTGATCTCGTTCTTCGCGTCGAGCAGGTCCACGAACGGTTCGACGTCCCGGTAGGCCTGCACGTACCGCGCCGGCGAGATCGGCCGGTTGTCCAGGTTGATCCGCTCCGTGGCGCGCTGCAGATGCGGGCTGGTGTACCGGCCGGTGCGCAGCCCGATCTCGGAGAGGATCGCGTCGACCATCCGGCTGGTCGAGGTCTTGCCGTTCGTGCCGGTCAGGTGCACCACCGGGTAGCCGGTCTGCGGGTCCCCGAGGACCTCGACCAACGTCCGGATCCGGTCCAGCGACGGCTCCATGACCGTCTCGGGCCAGCGCCGGTCCAGCTCGGCCTCGACCGCGAGGAACTCCGCGTACTCCGCGACCGTGGACTGGGCCGGCACCACGTCCGGGGTGTCGGATCCCCGGATCTGGTCCAGGACGTGGGAGATCACCGCGTCCTGGGCCTGCTCCTCCGGGGCGGGGACCTCGCCGGTGCCCTCGGGGCCCTCGGGCGGCTCCGGATCCGTCACGACCGCACCACCGCGCCCCTCCGCCGGTGCGAGCTCATGAGGCCGGCAGCCCCTCGAGCCGCGCGGTGACCCGCTCGATCTCGGCGACGGCGGCCTCCCGCCGGGCCCGGATCCCGTCGACGACCTGGGCCGGGGCCTTCTCGGTGAACTTGGGGTTCCCGAGCTTCTTCTCGGCCTGCTCCAGCTCCTTCTGCGCGGTCGCGAGGTCGCGCCCCAGGCGGGCCCGCTCGGCGGCGACGTCGATCGCCCCCGACGTGTCGAGCTCGACGTGGATCGTGCCCGCCGACGCACTCCCTGCCGCGGAGGCGGCATCGGGCAGGGCGCCCAGCGCGACCTCGACCGTGGCGGTCGGCGCGAAGTCCGCGCCGGGCGGGTCGAGGCGGGTGAGGAACCGCACGGCCTTCTCGTGCCCGGCCAGGCCCGCGACCTCCAGCCCGACCAGCGCCGCCGCGACGGACTTGCGGTCCGGCAGGCCCTGCTCGGTGCGGAACCGGCGGACCTCGGTGATCAGCTTCTGCAGCGCCTCGACCCGGGCGACGGCGGCGGGGTCGACCGGCAGCCCCGTCTCCTCCCCCGGCCAGGGCGCGGTCACGACCGTCTCGCCCCCGGTCAGCGCGGTCCACAGCGCCTCGGTGACGAACGGGACGATCGGGTGCAGCATCCGCAGCAGCGCGTCGAGCACGTGCCCGAGGACCGCGCGGGTGCCCTCCGTGGTGGCCGGGTCGTCGAGCTGGGGCTTGGCCAGCTCGAGGTACCAGTCGCACAGCTCGTCCCACGTGAAGTGGTAGAGGCCCTCGGTCGCCTTCGCGAACTGGAAGTCCTCCAGCAGCGCGTCCGTCTGCTCGCGGACCTCGCGCAGCCGGCCGAGGATCCAGCGGTCCGCGTCCGTGGGCTCGCCGGGCAGCGGCAGGGCCGGGTCGGCGCCGTTGGCCAGGGCGAACCGGACGGCGTTCCACAGCTTCGTGGTGAAGTTGCGGGAGCCCGCGACCCACTCGGTGGACAGCGACATGTCCGTGCCCGGGTTCGACCCGCGGGCGATGGTGAACCGCAGCGCGTCCGCCCCGTAGGCGTCGATCAGCTCGAGCGGGTCGATGACGTTGCCCTTGGACTTCGACATCTTCTTGCCGTGCTCGTCCCGGATGAGCCCGTGCAGGTAGACGTGCTCGAACGGCGAGCGGCCCATCGCGTAGGTGCCGAACATCATCATCCGGACGACCCAGAAGAACAGGATGTCGTAGCCGGTGACCAGGACGGAGTTCGGGTAGTACCGCTCCAGGTCCGGGGTCTCGTCCGGCCAGCCGAGCGTGGAGAACGGCCACAGGCCCGAGGAGAACCAGGTGTCCAGGACGTCCTCGTCCTGGTGCCAGCCCTCGCCGGTGGGCGGCTCCTCGTCCGGCCCGACGCAGACGGTCTGCCCCGCCGGCCCGTACCAGACCGGGATGCGGTGGCCCCACCACAGCTGCCGCGAGATGCACCAGTCGTGCATGTTGTCGACCCAGTCGAAGAACCGGGAGGCCATCTCCGGCGGGTGGATCTTCGTCTCGCCGGAGCGGACGGCGTCCCCCGAGGCCTCGGCCAGCGACCCGACCCGGACGAACCACTGCAGCGACAGCCGCGGCTCGATGGGGACGCCGGTGCGCGAGTCGTGCCCGACGCTGTGGACGTAGGGCCGCTTCTCGGCGACGATCCGGCCCTCGGCGCGCAGCTCCTCGGTGATCGCGCGGCGCGCCTCGAAACGGTCCAGCCCGTCGAACTTCGTGCCGGAGTTCGCGATGACCCCGGACTCGTCCATGATCGTGGGCATCGGCAGGTCGTGCCGACGGCCCATCTCGAAGTCGTTCGGGTCGTGCGCCGGGGTGATCTTGACCGCGCCGGAGCCGAACTCCGGGTCGACGTACGGGTCCGCGATGACCGGGATGTCCCGGCCGGTGACGGGCATGCGGACGGTCCGGCCGACGAGGTGGGCGTAGCGCTCGTCCGCGGGGTGGACCGCGACGGCGGTGTCGCCCAGCATCGTCTCGACGCGGGTGGTGGCGACGACGATCGAGTCCTCCCCGTCGCCGTAGCGCATCGAGACGAGCTCGCCCTCGACCTCCTTGTGGTCGACCTCGATGTCCGAGATCGCGCTCTGCAGCGCGGGCGACCAGTTGACCAGGCGCTCCGCCCGGTAGATCAGCCCCTCGTCGAACATCCGCTTGAAGACGGTCTGGACGGCCCGCGACAGGCCCTCGTCGAGGGTGAAGCGCTCGCGGGACCAGTCGACCCCGTCCCCGAGGCGCTTCATCTGGCCCAGGATCGCGCCGCCCGACTCCGCCTTCCACTCCCAGACGCGCCGGACGAACTCCTCGCGGCCCAGCTCGCGGCGGCCCGGTTCGCCGGCCTCGGCCAGCCGGCGCTCGACGACGCTCTGCGTGGCGATGCCCGCGTGGTCCATGCCGGGCAGCCACAGCGCGTCGTACCCCTGCATGCGGCGGCGCCGGGTCAGCACGTCGATCAGCGTGTGGTCCATGGCGTGCCCGAGGTGCAGGCTGCCCGTGACGTTCGGCGGCGGGATGACGATGCAGTACGGCGGCCTGCCCGACGCCGGGTCCGCCCCGAAGTACCCGCGGTCGACCCAGCGCTGGTACAGCACGCCTTCTACCTCCGCCGGGTTCCACTTCGGCGGGAGGGAGGCGGTGCGCGCTGGGAGGGTCTCGGTCACGCCGTCAAGTCTACGAGCCGGGTCCGACACGTTTCCGCGGGTGGGTCGCGGCCCGTCGCCGCCCCGGCACCGGGCGGATCAGCGGCCCCGCAGCGGCAGGAACACGACGTGCAGGTGGTCGAAACCGAGCACCGGGGCGAGCGCGCGGGCGCGGACGAGGCCGGGGTCGAGCGCGCGGACGGTGCCGCTCGACGGCTCGTAGACCCGCCACGTGCCGTCGTCGGCGATCCGCAGCGCGAGGCAGTAGTGCCGGGGCACGAGCGACCCGACGAGCAGCGGGACCGGGCGGCGCGCGGCGAGGGCGGCCTCGACCTCCCGGACCGCGGTGTCGACGTCGGCCGGGGAGGCGTCGTCGACGAACCGGACGCGGTAGCGGCCCGCGGCCGGGGCGTGGGTGTGCAGCCAGCGCAGGAAGCCCCACGGCGTGGTGCCCAGCGCCCGCGGCCAGAACCGGTTCGTCGCGGCGTGGATCTCCCGCTGCCGCTCGTCGAAGCGGGCCGCGAACCCGCGGACGACCCCGCCCGGTCCGGTCTCCCGCAGCTCGAGCCGCTCGAGCTCGCCGGGATCGGCCCAGGTGGTGAGCGCGAGGAGCACCGCGCTGCCGCAGGTGGTGCCGTCCACCTGGTCCAGCCGGGCGCCCGCGTGGCGCTGCTCCCCGAGCGCCTCGCCGATCAACGGCCGGCGCTCGCCGGACAGCACCTTCACCGCGGCGACGGGCACCGGTGCGGGGCGCGCGACGAGCCGCTGCGCCGCCCGCCCGATCGCCGACACCGTCCGCACGCGGCCACGGTAGCGGGGGGCGGAACGCACCGCCGCGCCCCGGCGGACGACCGGGAGCCGGCGGCCGCCACACCCCGCCCCGCGGGGCGCCGGGTCCCGATCTAGGTTGGCGGGATGAGCGCGGAGCTGACCCCGCAGATCGTCGAGTTCCTCGACCACGGGACGCGCACCGGGACACTGGCCTGGACCGCCGCGGACGGGCGTCCGCTCGCCGCGCCGGTGTGGTTCCTGGTGGAGGACGGCACCCTGGTCTTCACCACCGGCCGGGACACCGCGAAGGGCCGGGCATTCGCCCGCGAGCCCCGGGTGACCCTGGTCGTCGACCTCCCCGAGCCGCCGTACGCCTTCGTGCAGGTGCAGGGCGAGGCCGAGACGAGCGAGGACCCCGCCGAGCTGCTCCGGACCGCCACCGCGCTGGGCGGGCGCTACATGGGCGCCGACCGCGCGGAGGAGTTCGGGAAGCGCAACGGGGTCCCCGGGGAACTGCTGGTGCGGGTGCGCCCGACCAGGGTCGTGGCGCAGCTGGACGTGGCGGGCTAACCGCGGTTGTCGGGGTCGTTCGACGGCACGCCGCGCTCGGTGTCGGCGTTCCAGCCCTCGGCGAGGGCGGAGATCTTCTGGGCGTAGTCCGCGGCGGCGACCTGGGGCTCCTGCGCCCGGCCCGCCGCGACGCCGATCAGGAACGCCGTCACCGGCGCCGCCGGCCGGCTCACGGCGTGCGCCACGTCCGACGTCAGGTCAAGCACGGCGTTCACGCTCTTCTCGCTGTCCACCTGACCCTCGAGCCCCAGCTCCCGGGTCACGGCGGTGATCCACTCCGACATGGCCTTCGCGTCGTCACTCACGGCGGGAAGGTACCCGCGGGCACCCCGGGCGAATCCCGTACGAGCCGGGGCGCAGGCCGCCGGGGTCAGCCGGCGAACAGCGCGGGGACCTTGAGCAGCAGGGCGATCAGCCCGTAGAGGAAGGGCGCCGCGACCCAGACCCAGGCCAGGACGACGAGCGCGACGGGCGGGCGGCCCGTGCGGTCCGGGGTGTTCGTGGTCATGCCCGTGCCTCCTCGGTCCTCGGGGCCCGCCCCGGCTCGTGCCACTTCTCGTTCACCGGCCGCACCAGCTCGTTCGCGACGAAGCCGAGCACCAGCAGCACGATCATCACCAGGAACGCGGGCGTGTACTTCGAGGGTCCGGCGACGTCCGCCCGGGCGTCGGCGATCGCGTTGACGATGATCGGCCCGAGCACGCCCGCCGTGGACCAGGCCGTGAGCAGCCGGCCGTGGATCGCGCCGACCTGGTAGGTGCCGAACAGGTCCCGCAGGTAGGCCGGCACCGTGGCGAAGCCGGCGCCGTAGAAGGACAGGATCAGCATCGAGCAGATCAGGAAGACGGCCTTGTTGCCCTCGCCGATGAAGGTCAGCGCGAGGTAGAGCAGCGCGCCCAGGCCCAGGTACAGCCGGTAGATGTTCTTGCGGCCGATGAGGTCGGAGACCGTGGACCACACGAACCGGCCGAACATGTTGGCCAGCGACAGGATCGAGACGAAGGCGGTGGCCGCGGCCGTCAGGGTCTGCGCCGGCGAGGCGTCCCGGAAGAAGTCCTGGTAGATCGGGTTGGCCCGCTCGAGGATGCCGATGCCCGCGGTCACGTTGAAGCACAGCACGATCCACAGCAGCCAGAACTGCGGCGTCTTGATCGCGTTGGCGGCGGAGACGCTCGCGGTGCTGACCATCGACCGGGCCTTCTGCTGCGCGGGCTCCCACCCGGCGGGCCGCCAGTCCTCGGCCGGGACCCGGATCAGCATCCAGCCCATGGTCATGAAGACCGCGTAGACCACGCCGTGGATGAGGAACGCGAGCGCGATGCCGTCCGGGTCCGGGTCGTTGCCGGTGGCGCCGAACGCGGAGAGCATCGAGGCGGTCCACGGGTTGGCGATCAGCGCACCGCCGCCGAAGCCCATGATCGCGATGCCGGTGGAGAGGCCGGGTCGGTCGGGGAACCACTTGATCAGCGTGGACACCGGGGAGATGTAGCCGATGCCGAGGCCGATCCCGCCGATGCCGCCGTACCCCACGACGACCAGCCAGTACTGGCCGAGCCAGATGCCGAGGGCCGAGATCAGGAAGCCGGCCACGAAGCAGGCCGAGGCGACCGCCATGGCCCAGCGCGGGCCGTTGGAGTCGACCTTGGTACCGAACACGGCCGCCGAGATGCCGAGCATCACGATGCCGAGCGTGAAGGGCAGGGCGCTCAGCACGCCGCTGATGTCCAGGCCCTTCTCCAGGGCGCCCTTGAACGCGCTCCACGCGTAGACCTGGCCGATCGCGAGGTGGATCGACAGTGCCGCCGGGGGGACGAGCCAGCGGCTCCAGCCCGGCGGGGCGACGATGCGTTCCCGCGTGAGGAACCCCGGCGTTCCCGACATGCGACCACCTCCGTGCCTGTGCGGGCCGAACCGTATTTCGCGGTACTCGACGCGGCAATTCGTGGCATTCCCCCTCGGCGCGGCGGCCAACCGTCGGGCCCGTGCCCGGCTGTGGTGGAGTGGACGGGTGAGTGCGCCGCTGACCGGGATCCGTGTGGTGTCCTTCGACCACGCCGTGTCCGTGCCCTACGCCGGGCGGTTGCTCGCCGACCTCGGCGCCGACGTCGTCAAGGTCGAGCGGCCGGGCGGGGGCGACTTCGCCCGCGGCTACGACGCGGCCTGCGGCGAGGTCTCCTCCTACTTCGCCTGGATCAACCGCGGCAAGCGCTCGGTGGTGCTCGACCTCAAGTCCGCCGACGGGCTCGCCGCGGCACACCGGCTCGTCGACACCGCGGACGTCGTGCTCGCCAACCTCGGCCCCGGGGCCACGGCCCGGCTCGGGCTCGACGGCGACACCCTCCGCGGGCGACGGCCCTCGCTGATCACCTGCGAGCTGTCGGGATACGGCGAGGGCGGCCCCTCCGCAGGCCGCAAGGCCTACGACGCGCTCATCCAGTCCGAGGCGGGCCTGCTCGAGCTGACCGGCGACGGCGACGTGACCGCCCGGGCGGGCATCTCGGTCGCCGACATCGCGGCCGGGGTGCAGGTCCAGTCCGCGGTGCTGGCGGCGTTGTTCCACCGCGAGCGCACCGGCGAGGGCGCCACGCTGCGGATCTCGCTGCTCGAGGCGCTCACCGAGTGGATGCACCAGCCGATGCTGTACGCGCTCGGCACCGGCCGGGCCCCGGCCCGCTCCGGCGGGCACCACCCCTCGATCGCGCCCTACGGCCCCTTCCCGTGCGCCGACGGCGCGGTGCACCTGGCCGTGCAGAACGAGCGGGAGTGGCTGCGGCTCTGCACCACGGTGCTCGGCGACCCGGCCCTCGCGGTCGACGAGCGGTTCGCCTCGGTGCGCTCCCGGGTCGAGCACCGCGAGGAGCTGCACGCCCTGCTGCACGCGCGGTTCGCCGGGCTGACGCAGGAGCGGCTCGGCGCGCTGCTCGACGAGGCCGACATCGCCTGGTCCGCCGTCGGGCACGTCGCCGCGCTCCCCCGGCACCCGCAGCTGGTCGCCCGCGCACGGTTCGTCGGGGTGCCGGTGCCGGGCGGCGAGCGCGTGCCGATGGCGGTCCCGCCGGTCGACTCCAGCGCCTGGCCCCCGCCGCTCGACGCCGAGGTCCCCGCCCTGGGCGCCCACACCCGCGAGGTCCTGGCGGAGCTGGGCCACACCGCCGAGGAGATCGAGAAGCTCACCGGCTGAGGGCCCGAGAACGCCGAACGCCCCCCCTCGGGGAGGGCGGGCGTTCGCACGAGGTGGGCTCAGGCGGAGCGTTCGCCCCGCTCCCGGCGCTGCGGGCGCCGCGGCACGATCGTCGGGTTGACGTTCTCCTTCACCGTCTCCTCCGTGACGACGACCTTCGCCACGTCGGTCCGGCTCGGGATGTCGTACATGACGGGGAGGAGCACCTCCTCCATGATCGCGCGCAGGCCGCGGGCGCCGGTGCCGCGCAGGATCGCCTGGTCGGCGACCGCCTCGAGCGCGTCGTCCGTGAACTCGAGCTCGACGCCGTCCATCTCGAACAGCTTGCGGTACTGCTTCACCAGCGCGTTGCGCGGCTCGGTGAGGATCTTGACGAGGGCGTCCTTGTCGAGCGAGGTCACCGAGGCCACGACCGGGAGCCGGCCGATGAACTCGGGGATCAGCCCGAACTTGATGAGGTCCTCGGGCATGGTGTCGGCGAAGCTCTCGGAGCTGTCGAGGTCCGACTTGGAGCGGATCTCCGCACCGAAGCCGAGCCCGCGCCGGCCGACCCGGTCCGAGATGATCTTCTCCAGGCCCGCGAACGCGCCCGCCACGATGAACAGCACGTTCGTGGTGTCGATCTGGATGAACTCCTGGTGCGGGTGCTTGCGCCCGCCCTGCGGCGGCACCGAGGCGGTGGTGCCCTCCAGGATCTTCAGCAGCGCCTGCTGCACGCCCTCGCCCGAGACGTCCCGGGTGATCGACGGGTTCTCCGACTTGCGGGCGATCTTGTCGACCTCGTCGATGTAGATGATCCCGGTCTCGGCCCGCTTGACGTCGTAGTCCGCCGCCTGGATGAGCTTGAGCAGGATGTTCTCGACGTCCTCGCCGACGTACCCGGCCTCGGTCAGCGCCGTGGCGTCCGCGATCGCGAACGGCACGTTCAGCAGCTTGGCGAGGGTCTGCGCGAGGTAGGTCTTGCCGCAGCCGGTGGGGCCGAGCATGAGGATGTTCGACTTCGCCAGCTCGACGCCGTCCCCGTCGCCCCGGGCCCGGTCGCCCGCCTGGATGCGCTTGTAGTGGTTGTAGACCGCCACCGAGAGCGTGCGCTTGGTGGCGGACTGCCCGACGACGTACTGGTCGAGGAACTCGTGGATCTCGGCGGGCTTCGGCAGCTCGTCGAGCTTCACGTCGCCGGTCTCGGCGAGCTCCTCCTCGATGATCTCGTTGCAGAGATCGATGCACTCGTCGCAGATGTAGACGCCGGGCCCGGCGATGAGCTTCTTGACCTGCTTCTGGCTCTTCCCGCAGAAAGAGCACTTCAGCAGGTCACCGCCGTCACCGATGCGTGCCATGAGTGCAGCCCCAGTCCCATCCGGCACGCCCTCGTCCCGGGCGCGCCCACGTCGTCATGACGGTACCTGCCGGAGCCCGTCGCTGCGAGGATCGCAAGGCCCTGTCGGGATCGGGTCGGCAGACGGTCGTTCTGCGTTCCGCCCCGCAACGCGACGGGGCGGGGGTGCCCCGGGGGTCGTCGGCGACGGCCCCGGGGCACCGGCCGTCTACCCGACGGCGGACAGCTTCCGGCTCTGGATGATCTCGTCGACGATCCCGTACTCCTTGGCCTCCTCGGCCGTGAGGATCCGGTCCCGCTCGATGTCGTCGTGCACCTGCTCGGGCGTGCGCCCGCTGTGCCGCGCGAGGGTGGTCTCCAGCAGCTTGCGCATGCGGGAGATCTCGGCGGCCTGGATCTCCAGGTCGGACACCTGGCCGTAGAAGCCCTCGGTGGCCGGCTGGTGGATCAGGATGCGGGCGTTCTGCACCGCGAGGCGCCGCCCCGGGGTGCCCGCGGCCAGCAGCACGGCCGCGGCCGACGCCGCCTGCCCGAGGCAGACGGTCTGGATGTCGGGGCGGATGAACTGCATGGTGTCGTAGATCGCCATCAGCGAGGTGAAGGAGCCGCCGGGCGAGTTGATGTACATCGAGATCTCGCGGTCGGGGTCCGCGGACTCGAGGCAGAGCAGCTGCGCCATGACGTCGTTGGCCGAGGCGTCGTCGATCTGCACCCCGAGGAAGATGATGCGCTCCTCGAAGAGCTTGTTGTACGGGTTCGACTCCTTGACCCCGTAGCTCGTGCGCTCCACGAAGGAGGGCAGCACGTACCGGCTCTGCGGCATCTGGAAACCGCTCATGACGAGACGCCCCCGTTCGAGCTCGCGTCCGGGACCTGCGCGGCCCGGCTGATCACCTGGTCGACGAAGCCGTACTCCTTGGCCTCCTCCGCGGAGAACCAGCGGTCGCGGTCGAAGTCACGGATGATCTTCTCGACCGGCTGGCCGGTGTGCCCGGCGATCAGCTCCGCCATCTCCTGCTTGTGCCGGCGGAAGAGCTCGGCCTGGATCCGGATGTCCGACTCGGAACCGCCCACGCCCGCCGACGGCTGGTGCATCAGGATCTGGCAGTGCGGCAGCGCGTAGCGCTTGCCCGGCGTGCCCGCGGAGAGCAGGAACTGCCCCATCGACGCGGCCAGGCCCATCGCGTAGGTGCTGACGTCGCAGGGGATGAACTCCATCGTGTCGAAGATGGCCATCCCCGCGGTGACCGAGCCACCCGGCGAGTTGATGTAGAGCGCGATGTCCGCCTCGGGGTCCTCCGCGGCGAGCAGCAGCATCTGCGCGGCGATCCGGTTGGCGATCTCGTCGTCGACCTGCTGCCCGAGCACCACGATGCGCTGCTGCAGCAGCCGCTCGAACACCGAGTCGGACAGCGTCATGCTCGAGGGGGCCGAGCGCATCTGCAGCGCGCGGCGGTCCTCCACGAGGCGGTCCGCGGTCCTCCGCGGACCGGTGTCCTGCTGACTCACTTCACCCTGCCTTCTGCTGGCGTCACTCGGGGTCGTCTCCTCCGATGGGCCGCCGGTCGGGACCGGGGTCCCGGCCGGCGGTCCGTCCTGTCTTCGAGCCCGACCCTACGCGGCCGCGGCACCCCGCGTCCGCGCACGGAGCGCGTGTTCGCCGACAGCGCAGCGGCCACGCGTCCCTGCTGGTCAGGCGGGCGTGCTCAGGCCCTGTCGGCCGCCGGGCCCGCGGCCTCGGTGCCCACCGCGGCCTCGGACGCGTCGTCGGCCGCCGGGGCCTCGAGCACCTCGGTGGTGCCCGCGTCGGCGGTCTCGTCGGCAGCGGTGTCGGCAGCGGTCTCGGCGGCGGTGTCGGCGGCGGTGTCGGCGGCCTCGGCGGCGGCCTCCGGGGCCTCCTCCGCGTCCGCGGCGACCGCGGCGCCCTCCTCCGGGCCGAGCAGGTCCGACAGGTCCACCGGCTCGCCGGCGGCGTCGGTGACGGTCGCGGCGCGGACGGCCACGATCAGCGCCTTGCTCCGCCGGACGTCGGAGAAGATCGCGCCGAGCTGGCCCGCCTGCTGGATGCGCTGCACGAACTCCTCGGGCGCCATCCCGTACTGCTGGGCCTGGTAGATGATCCGCTCGGTGAGCTCCTGGTCGCCAACCTGGACCTCCTCCGCGTCGGCCAGGGCGTCGAGCACGAGTCGGGTCTTGACCGACTTCTCGGCCTCGGCGCGGGTCTCGGTGTCGAACTCCTCGCGGGTCTTGCCCTGCTTCTCGAGGAACTCGTTGAACTGCTCGTCGCTGTGGTCGAAGGCGTGCACGGCGTCGTGGTGGCGGGACTCCACCTCGGCCTCGACGACGCTCTCCGGCAGCGGGACCTCGGTGTGGTCGACGATCTCGTCGAGCACCTTGTCCCGGGCCTGGGTGACCTGCTCCATGCGGCGCACCCGGCCGAGCCGCTCGCGCAGGTCCGCGGTGAGCTCCTCGAGGGTGTCGAACTCGCTCGCCAGCTGGGCGAACTCGTCGTCCGCGTCGGGCAGCTGGCGCTCCTTGACCGCGGTGACCTTCACGGTGACCTCGGCGTCCCGGTCGGCGTACTCGCCCGCGACCAGCTTCGAGGTGAAGGTGCGCTCCTCGCCGGCGGACAGGCCGGTGATGGCCTCGTCGATGCCCTCGATGAGACCGCCCTGGCCGACCTGGTACGAGTACCCGGTCGTCGTGGCCTCCTCGATCTCCTTGCCGTCGACGGCGGCCGAGAGGTCGATCTGGACGAAGTCGTCCTCCCGGGCCGGGCGGTCGACACCGGTCAACGTGCCGAACCGGGCGCGCAGCTGGTCGAGCTGCTCGGTGACCTGCTCGTCCGTCACCTCGACGTCGTCGACCTGCACGGTGATGCCGTCCAGGTCCGGGAGCGTGATCTCCGGGCGGACGTCGACCTCCGCGGTGAACGCGACCTTGTCCCCGTCGGCGAGCTCGGTGACCTCGATGTTCGGCTGGCCGATCGGCTTGACGTCGTCCGCGGCCGCGACGGCCTCGGAGTACTTGGCCGGGACGGCGGCGTTGAGCACCTCGTCCAGCACCACGCCACGGCCGAGGCGGGCGTCGAGGATCCGGGCCGGGGCCTTGCCCGGGCGGAAGCCCGGGATGCGGACCTGCTTCGCGATCTTCTTGTAGGCGCGGTCGAAGTCGGGCTTGAGCTCGTCGAACGGCACCTCGACTGTGAGCTTGACGCGTGTCGGGCCGATGTGCTCGACGGTGCTCTTCACGGTGGAACTCCTCGGACTGCTGGATGGCTCTGCTGTGTGGCGGGGCCCTGCTCGGTTCGTACCTCGGTGCGACCGGCGGCACGACGCCGCGACAACCGGGGCCGGGAGGGGCGGTCACGCGCGCCGGGCACGTGTGCGGGCGAGTCTAGGCGAGACGTACCCGGGGCGTTCCGGCCGGTCCGCGCCCTGTCGCCGGACCGCCGGGATCGTCGGGGGCCGCCCCGTCGGGACGGGTCCCGGGAGGGGGTCCGGGCAGGGCGGGGAGGAGGTCCGCCACCCTGACGTCCACGGGCCGTTCGCCGGCCACCCCCCGCACCAGCGCCGCGATCTCCTCGGCCAGGACCGGCAGGGACGCCCCGGCGGGCCAGCGCACGACCACCGACACCTCGACGGGCTCGGCGGCCGCGGCCTCGGCCGCCCGGACCCCCACGACCCGCCGCCCGGGCAGGTAGGAGGCGACGCTGCCGAACGGCCCGCCGTGCAGCCGGGCGACGGCCGGATGGGCCAGCACGGCGGCCGCGACCCGCTCCGGCACGGGCCGGTCGGCCGGCTCGACCGGAGCGCCCGTGCCGGGCCCGCCGACTGGGCCGGCTCCACCCGGTCGGGGGGGCACGGGCGGGGGCACAGTGGACACCTCACCACGCTAGCGGGCACGGACGACGGCGGCGCCCCGGGAGACCGGGACGCCGCCGTGGGAGCGGGGGTCAGCGCTTGAAGACGTCCTTGACCTTCTCGCCGGCCTGCTTGAGGTCGGCGCCCATCTGGTCGGTGCGGCCCTCGGCCTCGAGGCGCTCGTCGTCGGTGGCGCGGCCGGCGGCCTCCTTGGCCTTGCCCGACATCTCCTGGCTCTTGTTGTCCAGCTTGTCCTTCATGCTCATCTGGTGAACCTCCCGGACTCGTGCGCCCGCCGCGCGGCCGGCCGCTCCGGCCGCTAGCGTCGGGCTCGCGGAGCGGTTACCCCCGGCCCCCGCCCGGCATACGATGCGCGTGACCGGCGTCACTTCCGGCGGGGACGGGCTGGCGGGCGGGACCGTGGTGCAGGCGATGCGGACGAGGGGGGCGCGGGAGGACGTGTGCCCGCCACCCGCCGTCCCCTCCGCCGTCCCGCCTCCCGAACCGGTGCCGGCCGAGGGCGGGCTCGACGACACCACACTGGTCGTGCGCGCCCGCGAGGGCGACGTGCACGCCTTCTCCCAGCTCGCGCGGCGGCACCAGGCCGCGCTGTACCGGCTCGCGCTGCGCCTGGTCGGGAACGCGGCGGACGCCGAGGACGCCCTGCAGGAGTCGCTGCTCGACGCGTGGCGCCGGCTCGACCGCTTCCGCGGCGACTCGGCCTTCTCCACGTGGGCGTACCGCATCGTCACGAACCGGTGCCTCGACCTGCTGCGCCGCCGGCGCACCACGGTGCCGGTGGAGCACGTGGAGGAGGTGGCCCCGGAGCGGCTGGCCGCGCCCGAGGCCGGCGCCCCCGAGCACTCCGCCGAGGTCGACGCCGGGCTCGCGGCGCTACGGGCCGCGCTGCGGACCCTGCCGGACGACCAGCGGGCCTGCTTCGTGCTGCGCGAACTGGAGGGCCTGGGCTACACCGAGATCGCGGAGATCACCGGCACGTCCGAGACCGTCGTCCGCGGGCGGATCCATCGCGCGCGCCGGGCGCTGGCGGAGGTGATGCGGTCGTGGAGGTAGGCAGGGCCGTCCCCGGCGAGCCGGCCGGCGCCGTGTCCGCGGACGAGCCGGCCGGGCCGGTCGCGGCCATCGAGCCGCTGGCCTGCGGCCGGGACGCCGCCGAGGTCTGGGACCACGCGGTCGAGGGCACCCTGGACGCGCACGAGCGGGAGTGCCCGCACTGCCGGGCCGCGGCCGCGGACGCGCTGGGGCTCGACGACGTCGTCCACCGGATGGCGGCCGAGCGCCCGGTGCCGCCGCCCTCGGTGCTCGACGGCGTGATGCAGGCGGTGGTCGACACCGTGACGGCCGAGCTGCGCCCGCAGGACCTGCTGCCGCTGGACTCCCCCGCCGGCCCCGCGCGGCTGAGCCGGCCCGCCGCCGCCCGGGTCCTCCGGCACGTCGTCGACGGGATGGACGGGATGCGGGCCCGCAGCTGCCGGATCGAGCCCGCCGGGTCGGGGACGGACGGCGCGTGGGCCGCCGGCGGCGGGACCGGCGGCGGGACCGGCGGCGTTGCGGACGACGGGGCGGTGAACGGGGGGACGGTGAACGGTGCCGAGGTGAACGGCGGCCGGGCGGATCCCTTCGGCGTGACCGTCGCGATCACCGTGACCGCCCGCTTCGGCGTGGACCTGGCGTCGGTGACGGCGCGGGTGCGGCAGATGGTGGTGGCGGCGGGCGAGCAGGCCCTGGGGGTGCCGGTGCGCAGCGTGGACATCGCGGTGGTCGACCTGTGGGACGAGCCGTGACCGCGGAGCGACCGGCGGGCCCGCCGGTGCGGCTCACGGTCGGCGACGCCGTCGTCGCCCGGCTCGCCGCGGCCGCGGCCCGCGAGGTGCCGGGGGTGGTCGCGCTGCGTCCGGACCTGGCACAGACGCTGCTCGGGCTGGCCGGCTCGCTGCTCGGCGACCGGTCCGGTGGGGACGCCCTGTCGGCGGCCGGGGCGTCGGCCGCGGTCGACGGCCGCCGGGCGGAGATCGCGCTGACCCTGGTCACGACCCTCGGCCACAACGCCCGCGATCTCTGCGCGGCCGTGCAGCGGGCGGTCGCGGAACGGGTGCGCGCCGACACGGGTCTCGACGCCGTCGTCAGCGTCACGGTCGCCGACGTCCTGCTCGACCCGATGGTCTAGGCGCGCGACAGCACGCAGTCCCCGCAGGTCCCGCCGCCCGGCAGCCGGTAGTACAGGCAGCAGGAGCGGCGGCGGAAGGTCCAGCCGTGGTCCGGTGGGCCGGGCGGGCGCCGTTCCCCCGTGCCGGCCAGCAGCGGGTGGTCCAGGACCGCGGCCGCGGCCTCGGCGGCGCGGATCGCCGCACCCGGCCGCTCCGTGCCGAGCACCCGCTTCGCGCCCGCCACCGAGGACGCGACGTTGCCCCACAGCACCCGCGCGGAGACCGGCACGAGCGCGCGGACGGCGGCGACCAGCGGTTCCGCGATCTCCTCGGCCACGAGGGCCGGCAGCGCGGCCGGATCGCGGGCCGGGCGGTCGGGGTCCGCCCACAGCGGCCAGGGGCCGGTGAGCGAGACCCGCCAGTGCAGGGCGTCGCGGCCGAGGTCGGGCAGCACGCCGTGCAGCACGACGGCGGCGAGCGGCGCGGAGACCAGCCGGGCGGCCAGCCCCTGCAGCGCGATCGAGGCGGCCACCCGCTCCTCGACGGCCCGCCCGGCCTGCTCCGACAGCACCCGCCGGACGTGGGCGACCCGGTCCCCGAGGGGGCCGGGGTCCGAGCCGAGGTCCCGCAGCGGCCGCCAGGTCGGGTCGGCGGACTCGGCCGGGTCGGTCCCGACGGCGAAGAAGGGACCGACCCGCGCGACGTCCGCGAGCACGGTCCGCACCGGCGTGGTCACCGTTCGTCCACCGTCCGAACGAGTGTCGCGCCGGTCACGCACGGGGAGCGAACCGGGTGAGGGGTGCACTGCATCACCCCAGTCTCGCCGCCCGGGCCCCGTCCCGGGTGGCCCGGAGGGCCGTGACCTGGCCGGACGGACGGGTGATGATCGTCCGACACGCCGGGCGCGCTCCGCGCGGCGCCGACTCCGACGCAGGTCACAGCCCATCGGGCCGGCAGATCTGGCGTATCAACGCGTCGGCGTGTCACTCTTTTCCCGGCGAGACCGCACCCGACGCCGCGTGAGGTCCCCACGTGCAAGCCGCCGGCCGGGCCCGAAGTCGGGCGTCGGCCGTAACACGTGCGTCCGAACACGAGCAGGAGACGACTGAGGCGCAGTCCGGACGGTGCCCCCGAACGGACCAGCGTCAGCGTTCCGTCGGAGCATCGCTGTATTCTGGACCCCCTTGTGGAACCACCCACGGTCCACGTCGTCCCGATGCGAAGTCGGGGTGCACCGAGACGACAGGAGGAGCTGTTGGCTGCGATCAGCAACCGCCCCGGCGCCACGGAGACGACTCCGGTGACCAGCGCGCCGGCGCCCGGCGGGCTGTACTCGCCCGAGCACGAGCACGACGCCTGCGGCGTCGCCATGGTGGCCGACCTCCAGGGCCGGCGCGACCACTCGATCGTCGAGAAGGCGCTCACCGCGCTGCTCCGGCTCGAGCACCGCGGCGCCCGCGGCGCCGAGGAGAACACCGGCGACGGGGCGGGCATCCTCATCCAGGTCCCGGACGGCTTCTATCGCGAGGTCGTCGACTTCGACCTGCCCGAGGCGGGTGCCTACGCCACCGGTATCGCGTTCCTCCCCCGGGACGCGGCGAAGGCCGACGAGGCCGTCGCCCGGATCAACGAGCTGGCCGCCGAGGAGAACCTCCGCGTGCTCGGCTGGCGCGACCTGCCGACCGACCCGGAGAAGGCCGATCTCGGCCCCACCTCGCTGGCCGCCATGCCCGGCTTCCGCCAGCTGTTCGTGGCCGGCATCGAGACCGGCATCGTGAAGCCGCCGCCCACCGGCATCGAGCTGGAGCGGCGCACCTTCTGCCTGCGCAAGCGGGTGGAGCACGAGACCGGCGTCTACTTCCCGAGCCTGTCCCCGCGGACGGTCGTCTACAAGGGCATGCTCGCCGAGCCGCAGGTCGAGGCCTTCTACCCCGACCTGTCGGACCCGCGCGTCACCACCGCCCTGGCCGTGGTGCACTCGCGCTTCTCCACCAACACCTTCCCGGCGTGGCCGCTGGCGCACCCCTACCGGTACGTCGCGCACAACGGCGAGATCAACACGCTGCGCGGCAACCGCAACTGGATGAAGGCGCGCGAGGCGCTGCTGCAGTCCTCGGTGCTGCCGGGCAACCTGGACCGGCTGGTCCCGATCGTCACGCCGGACGCGTCGGACTCGGCGACCTTCGACGAGGTGCTGGAGCTGCTGCACCTGTCGGGCCGCTCGCTGCCGCACGCCGTGCTGATGATGATCCCCGAGGCGTGGGAGAACCACGCCGAGATGGACCCGAAGCGGCGCGCGTTCTACGAGTTCCACTCCAACCTGATGGAGCCGTGGGACGGACCGGCGCTCGTCGCCTTCACCGACGGCACCCAGATCGGCGCGGTGCTCGACCGCAACGGCCTGCGTCCGGCCCGCTACTGGGTCACCGAGGACGGGCTGGTCGTGCTGGCCTCGGAGGTCGGCGTGCTCGACGTCGACCCGGCGCAGGTCGTGCGCAAGGGCCGGCTGGAGCCGGGCCGCATGTTCCTGGTCGACACCGAGGCGGGCAAGATCGTCGCCGACGAGGAGATCAAGGGCGAGCTGGCCTCGGCGCTGCCGTACGAGGAGTGGCTGCACGCCGGCCGCATCGCGCTGGAGGACCTGCCCGAGCGGCAGCGCGAGGTCCCGGCGCACAGCGAGCTGACCCGCCGGCAGCAGTCCTTCGGCTACACCGAGGAGGAGCTCACCGTCCTCCTCAAGCCGATGGCGTCCTCCGGTGCGGAGCCGATCGGCTCGATGGGCAACGACGCGCCGCTGGCGTTCCTGTCCGAGAAGCCGCGGCAGATCTACGACTACTTCATCCAGCTGTTCGCGCAGATCACGAACCCGCCGCTGGACGCGATCCGCGAGGAGCTCGTCACCTCGCTGCGCTCGCTGCTCGGCCCGGAGCAGAACCTGCTCGAGGCCGGCCCGGCGAACTGCCGGCGGATCGTGCTGCCGTTCCCGGTCCTGGGCAACGACGACCTCGCCAAGATCGTCCACATCAACGACGACGGGGACCTGCCCGGCTTCGCCACCTACACCGTCAAGGGCGTCTTCCGGGCGGCCGACGGCGGCGAGGGGCTGCTGCGGCGGCTGCAGGAGATCCGCGGCGAGGTCTCCGAGGCGATCCAGAACGGTGCCCGGCTGATCGTGCTGTCCAGCCGCGGCGTCGACCCGGAGCACGCCCCGATCCCGTCGCTGCTGCTCACCGGCGCGGTGCACCACCACCTGGTGCGCGAGCGCACCCGCACGCAGGTCGGCCTGATCGTCGAGTCCGGCGACGCCCGCGAGGTGCACCACATCGCGCTGCTGATCGGCTACGGCGCGTCCGCGGTCAACCCGTACATGGCGATGGCGACCGTGGAGGACCTCGCCGAGCGCGGCGACATCCCGGGCGTGGACGCCAAGACGGCAGCGAAGAACCTGGTCAAGGCGCTCGGCAAGGGTGTGCGGAAGACGATGTCGAAGATGGGCATCTCGACCGTCGCCTCCTACACCGGGGCGCAGATCTTCGAGGCGGTCGGCCTGGGCGCCGAGGTCGTCGAGACCTGCTTCACCGGCACCACCTCGCGGCTCGGCGGCGTCGGGTTCGACGTGCTGGCCGAGGAGGCGCTCAAGCACCACCGGCGCGCCTACCCGGCCGACGGGACCCGGGCCAGCCACCGCGCGCTCGCCGTCGGCGGCGAGTACCAGTGGCGGCGCGAGGGCGAGCTGCACCTGTTCAACCCGCAGACCGTGTTCAAGCTCCAGCACTCGACCCGCTCCGGCCGGTACGAGATCTTCAAGGAGTACACGAAGGCGGTCGACGACCAGGCCAAGCGGCTGATGACGCTGCGCGGGCTGTTCACCTTCAAGGAGGGCGTGCGCCCGCCGGTGCCGATCGAGGAGGTCGAGCCGGTCGAGTCGATCGTCAAGCGGTTCGGCACGGGCGCCATCTCCTACGGCTCGATCAGCCAGGAGATGCACGAGACCCTGGCGATCGCCATGAACCGGCTCGGCGGCAAGTCGAACACCGGCGAGGGCGGCGAGGACCCGGAGCGGTTCCAGCCGCTGCCCAACGGCGACTCGAAGCGCAGCGCGATCAAGCAGGTCGCGTCCGGCCGGTTCGGCGTGACCAGCGAGTACCTGGTCAACGCGGACGACATCCAGATCAAGATCAGCCAGGGTGCCAAGCCCGGTGAGGGCGGCCAGCTGCCCGGCGGCAAGGTCTACCCCTGGATCGCCGAGACCCGGTACTCCACCCCGGGCGTCGGCCTGATCTCGCCGCCGCCGCACCACGACATCTACTCGATCGAGGACATCAAGCAGCTCATCCACGACCTGAAGAACGCCAACCCGCGGGCCCGCATCCACGTGAAGCTGGTCAGCCAGGTCGGCGTCGGCACGGTCGCGGCGGGTGTGGCGAAGGCCTTCTCCGACGTCGTGCTCATCTCGGGCCACGACGGCGGCACCGGCGCCTCGCCGCTGTCCTCGATCAAGCACGCGGGCGGCCCGTGGGAGCTCGGCCTGGCCGAGACCCAGCAGACGCTGCTGGCCAACAACCTGCGGGACCGGATCGTCGTGCAGACCGACGGCCAGCTGAAGACCGGGCGGGACGTCGTCGTCGCCGCCCTGCTGGGCGCCGAGGAGTTCGGCTTCGCCACGGCCCCGCTGGTGGTCAGCGGCTGCATCATGATGCGCGTCTGCCACCTGGACACCTGCCCGGTCGGCGTCGCGACGCAGAACCCGACGCTGCGCGCGAAGTTCGACGGGCGGCCGGAGTACGTCGTCAACTTCATGCGGTTCGTGGCCGAGGAGGTGCGCGAGCACCTGGCGGCGCTGGGCTTCCGGAGCATCGAGGAGGCCGTCGGGCACGCGGAGATGCTCGACACGGACGCGGCGGTGCACCACTGGAAGACCCGCGGGCTGGACCTGCGGCCCATCTTCCACGCGCCGGAGCTGCCCGAGGGCGCCGCCCGGCACCGGACCCAGGCGCAGGACCACGGCCTGGAGAAGGCGCTGGACAACACCATGATCCAGCTGGCCGAGGGCGCGCTGCGCAACGGCGACAAGGTCCGCCTGGACCTGCCGGTGCGCAACGTCAACCGGACCGTCGGCACCATGCTCGGCTACGAGCTGACGAAGAAGTGGGGCCGCGAGGGCCTGCCGGACGACACGATCGACATCACGCTGACCGGCTCGGCCGGGCAGTCGCTGGGCGCGTTCGTGCCGAAGGGCATCACGCTGCGGATGGTCGGCGACACGAACGACTTCTTCGGCAAGGGCCTCTCCGGCGGCCGGCTGATCCTGCGGCCGGACCCGGCCGCCCCGTTCGCGGCGGAGGAGAACATCATCGCGGGCAACGTGATCCTCTACGGGGCCACGTCCGGCGAGATGTTCATCCGCGGCATCGTCGGCGAGCGCTTCTGCGTCCGGAACTCCGGCGCCGTCGCCGTCGTCGAGGGCGTGGGCGACCACGGCTGCGAGTACATGACCGGCGGCAAGGTGATCGTGCTGGGCAAGGTGGGCCGCAACTTCGCGGCCGGCATGTCCGGCGGCATCGCCTACGTGCTCGACCTCGAGGCGGAGGACCGCACGCTGGCCCAGCGGGTCAACCCCGAGATGGTCGACATCGACCCCCTCGACGACGCCGACCGCGACTTCCTGCGGGAGTACGTCGAGAAGCACCACGCGGAGACCGACTCCCCGGTCGCCCGCGCCCTGCTCAAGGACTGGGACGTGGCGGTGGAGCGCTTCGGCAAGATCATGCCGAAGGACTTCAAGCGCGTCCTGCAGGCCCGCGAGCAGGCCGAGAAGGACGGTCGCGACGTCAACGCCGCGATCATGGAGGCCGCACATGGGTGACCCGAAGGGCTTTCTGACCACGCCGCGCGAGACCCCGAAGCGCAGGCCGGTCGACCTGCGCCTGATGGACTGGCGCGAGGTCTACGAGGACTTCCCGCGGAGCACCGTGGAGAAGCAGGCGGGGCGCTGCATGAACTGCGGCATCCCGTTCTGCCACCAGGGCTGCCCGCTGGGGAACCTCATCCCCGAGTGGAACGACCTCGTCTACCGCAAGGACTGGCGCGAGGCCATCGAGCGGCTGCACGCCACCAACAACTTCCCGGAGTTCACCGGGACGCTGTGCCCCGCCCCCTGCGAGGCGGCGTGCGTGCTCGCGATCAACGACGACGCCGTGACCATCAAGCAGGTCGAGGTCGAGATCGTCGACCGGGCCTGGGACGAGGGCTGGGTGACCCCGCAGGTCGCGCAGACGAAGACCGGCAGGAAGGTCGCCGTCGTCGGCTCCGGGCCGGCCGGGCTCGCCGCCGCGCAGCAGCTCACCCGCGCCGGGCACGACGTCGTCGTGTTCGAGCGGGCGGACCGGATCGGCGGGCTGCTCCGCTACGGCATCCCCGAGTTCAAGATGGAGAAGTCCCGGCTCGACCGGCGGCTCGAGCAGATGCAGGCCGAGGGCACGCACTTCCGCGCCTCGGTCGACGTCGGGGTGGACGTGACCACCGAGCAGCTCCGCGAGGAGTTCGACGCGGTCGTGCTCGCCGGCGGGGCCACCGCGTGGCGGGACATCCCCGCCAAGGGCCGCGAGCTCGAGGGCATCTACCAGGCCATGGAGTTCCTGCCGTGGGCCAACCACGTGCAGCAGGGCGACCTCGACGCCCCCCCGATCACCGCCGAGGGCAAGCACGTCGTGATCATCGGCGGTGGCGACACCGGCGCCGACTGCCTGGGCACCTCGCACCGGCAGAAGGCCCGGTCGGTGACCCAGCTCGAGATCATGCCGACGCCCCCGGAGCACCGCACCGAGGGCATGCCCTGGCCGACCTACCCGATGGTCTACCGGGTCTCCTCGGCGCACGAGGAGGGCGGCGAGCGGCTGTTCTCGGTCAACACCACCGAGTTCGTCGACGACGGCACCGGCAAGGTCAAGGCGCTGCGCCTCGTCGAGGTGAACCGCACGGACAGGGGCTTCGAGCCCGTCGAGGGCACCGAGAAGGAGATCCCGGCGGACCTGGTCCTGCTGGCGATGGGCTTCGTCGGGCCGGAGAAGGGCAAGCTGCTCTCCGAGCTGGGCGTGGAGCTGGACGAGCGCGGCAACGTCGCGCGCGACCGGAACTACATGTCGAGCGTCGACGGCGTGTTCGTCGCCGGCGACATGGGCCGCGGCCAGTCGCTGATCGTGTGGGCGATCTCCGAGGGCCGCTCCGCGGCCGCGGGGGTCGACGCCTACCTGACCGGCCGGGACATCCTCCCGCGCCCGATCAACCCGACGGACCGTCAGATCGCCTGACCCGCAGTGCGCTGACCCGCCGACGGCGCTCCCGCTCATCCGCTGAGCAGGAGCGCCGTTCGCGTCTCCGGGGCGCAGATCGAGCGAACGGCGCTCTCGCTCGGACCCGGTGAGCGAGAGCGCCCTTCGTGCCTCAGGTTCCCGGGGCGAGGGTGCGGCCGTAGCGGTCCAGCACCCGTTCGCGCATCACCGGGTCGGTGCGCGGCACGGGCTCCAGGAAGATCTCGGCGAGGTCGGCGAACCGCTCCCGCAGGTCGGCGTCGATCTCCACGCAGGCCCGCTCGACGTCGGCGGCGCCGAGCGCGTCGTCGAAGTCCAGCCGGGCGCAGAGCAGCACGCTGTCCGTGCCGAGCTGCATGGTCAGCAGGTCCACCACGGCGTCGACCTCGGCGCGCTCGTCCAGGGCGCGGCGGATCGCCGTGACGAGCCGCAGGTCCGCCTGGCGGCCGATCAGCAGCCCCTTGTTGGTCCGGCCGAGGATGTAGGCCACCCCGGCCAGCAGCAGCCCGATCAGCAGCGACGCGATCCCGTCCCAGACGCCCGAGCCGGTCAGCTGATGCAGCCCGACCCCGGCGAACGCGAGCACCAGGCCGATGAGCGCCGCGCTGTCCTCGAAGAAGACGGTCTTCACCGTGGGGTCGTCCGTGGCGCGCAGCCAGCGGAAGAACGTGGTCTCCTCAGCCGTCGCCTCCCTGCGCACCTGCCGCACCGCCTGCAGCCACGAGGTGCCCTCCAGCAGGAACGAGACCCCGAGCACGGCGTAGGCGACCCAGGCCAGCGTCTGCTCGGCCTCCTCGCCGAGGATCGTCGACACGCCCTCGTAGATCGCGAACACCCCGCCGGAGACGAAGATCGACACGGCGGCGATCAGCGCCCAGAAGAAGCGTTCCTTGCCGTAGCCGAAGGGGTGGCGGCGGTCGGGCCGGCGCGCGGAGCGGCGCAGCGCGGCCAGCAGCAGCCCCTCGGTGGTGGTGTCGGCGACGGAGTGCGCGGCCTCGGCCAGCATGGCCGACGAGCCCGTCAGCAGGCCCGCCACGAGCTTGAGGACCCCGATCGCGGCGTTCGCGCCGCCGGCGATCAGGACGGTCAGCGTGCTCTCGCCACCCCCCGAGCCACCCCCCGAGCCGCCACCCGAGCCACCACCCGAGCCGCCGTCCTGCCTCTTCCCGCCGGTTCCCGGGCCGTCCGGCTCGCTTCGTGCCCGACCGTTCTGCGCGGGATCGGGCGCGTCCGGCCCGGAGCGTTCCACCACCGAACGAACCTAACGCCCGGGCCCGAGCCTCGCCGGGCGCGACGACCCACTCGCCCGGATGCCGGGAGGGTTGTCCGGAAGGTCCGGTCCGGCGCCGCGCGGTCGCCCGGACGCGATCACCGGGGAGTCGGTGCCCCGGCACGCAGTCCGGCGCCCGAGTGACCGATCGGCGCATCTGTGGCCACGTTCGGCGGGACTGGTGGGGTTCGTGGGATTCCGACCGAAACCCCGGGCGGTCCGCCGCGTTGAACCCGACACCGGTGCCGGTGGACTGGGGAGCCCCCACCGGCACCGGACAGCATCCTTACCGGATGCGGAAGGCGGGGAAGCCGGGCGCGGCCGCGCGGAGCACCTCGTCGGGCGAGTCCTTGTCGATGCCCTCGAAGAAGGCACCGACCTCCCAGGCCCACTTCCGCAGGTACTCCCGCAGGACGGGGAGCTTCTCCTCGTCGTCGAGCTCGGTGGCGGTGAACGCCTCGACCCGACGGCCGAGGCGCAGCTCGCCGGTGCCCGCGGCGCGCAGGTTGCGCACCCACTGCGTGTGCCCGCGGGGCGCGACCAGGTACCGCTCCCCCTCCACCACCAGCAGGTTCACCGGCACGGTGCGCCACTGCCCGCTGGTGCGGCCGCGCACGGCCAGCACACGACTGCCCATCACGCTGATCCCGGCCCGGGTCAGGGCGGCGACGACCCGGTTGAACACGGCGGTCCCCGCGCGCGGGGCCAGGTAGCGCTGCTGCGGCTCGATCATCGTGACTCCTCGTCTCCTGAGAGAGCACTGCTCTCGCAATGACGTCAGTCAACCCGCATCCACCCGTTCACGTCAAGAGCAGCGCTCTTGTTCGTGTGCGCTACTCGCGCTCGAGCTCGTAGGCGTCGTCGCCGATCCAGACCCGCAGGCCGTCGGCGTCGTCGGTGAGGAAGCCGTCCTCCTCCTCGCCGAGCTCTCGCGCCGCACCCAGCGCGCGGGCGCTGTAGCGGACCCTGCCGTCGCCGAGGTCGACGGGCCGGTACTCACGGGCCAGCCGCGCCGTCCGGCTCTCCGTGGCCAACCAGGCCGCGTTCGTCCGCCCCACCTCGACCACCCATGCCTCGTCGCGCACCCGATCATTCTCGGGGCCGACACGCGTGCGGCCCGTCTCAGCCTGAGACGGGCCGCAGGGGTGGAACGGTCAGCGTGCGAGCGCGGGAACCGGGGCCGGGGCGGTGGCGCGGGCGGACCGCCGGGCCAGCACGCGCCGGCGCATGCGGCGGCCGGCCTCGAAGCCGCCCGCGGTCACCACCGCCATGACCATCCCGGCGGCGAGACAGAGCAGCGGGTTGCCCTTCGTGATCGGGCCGAGCACCGCACCGACCAGCAGCATGTACACGGCCCACACCGCCGAGCTGGCCGCGCTGGCGGGCAGGAACATCCGCACCGGCAGCCGCACGCGCCCGCACGCGGCGGTGCTCACCAGCCGCCCGCCGGGCACCAACCGGGCACCGACGCAGGCCACGATCGGCCTGTTCCAGAGGTTGCGGCGGACCCAGGCACCCAGCCCGTCGTCCTTCTCCCCGGCGCCGCACAGGACGCGGTTCGAGCTCCGGCCGAGGGTGTACACGGCCGCGTCGCCGAGCATGGAGCCGATCACCGACGCGAGGAACAGCCCGAGCACGCCGGGCACGTCTCCGGTGCCGAACGCCGCGGCCGCGCCCACCGTCAGCAGCGTCTCGCTGGGCAGCACGGGGAACGGTCCGTCGAACGCGATCAGCACTGCGAGCACCGGGAGCAGCCACACGCTGTGCAGCACGGCGTCGAAGAGCGCCACGAGGGCGCCGGCGTCGAGGAGCTGCACGAAGGGGTCCTTCCCACGGGGGTCTCGCGGAGTACTCGGTCCACACTCCCAGAACGTCACGGCAGGGTCACGGGGGCACACCCCCGTCCCGTCCCCGAGGTCAGCCGGATGTGCTCCGTGTGCGGTGAGCGGTCGGCTCGCCGTGCCGGGTGTAGGTTCCGGCCCCGTGACGGGCTACGCGGTCCTGCTGCGCGGCGTGAACGTCGGCGGGAACAGGAAGGTCGCGATGACCGAACTGCGCGACCTGCTCGGCGATCTGGGGTACACGCAGGTGAGGACGCTGCTGCAGAGCGGCAACGCGGTGCTCGCGGCCGACGAGCCCGCCGCGACCGTGGTCGAGCGCGTCGGGACCGCCCTCGCCGAGCGGTACGGCACGGAGATCGGGGTCCTGGCACTGAGCCGCGCCGACCTGCAGGCCGCGGCCGACGGTCATCCGCTGCGTGACATCGCCGACAACGGCTCGCGCATGCTGGTGCTCTGGCCCTTCGGGGCGCCCCCGCCCGGCGCTCCCAGCCCCGTCGAGCTCGACCCGGAGCGGATCGTGGTGCGCGACGGGCTGATCTACCAGTGGTGCCCGGACGGGATCTCGAACGCCCCGGACGTCGCCGCGTTCGTCCGCAAGGCCTGGAAGGTCCCGACCACCGGCCGCAACTGGAACACCCTCGAGAAGCTCCTCGCGGCGATTCCCGACTGATGGTCGGAGCCCCTCGTCCCGGCCGGACCGGCGGTCGCCGCACGGTCGGGGTACCCACCCCCACCCGGGAGGAGGTCCCGGCGTGCGCTCCCGGCGCGTGACAGTAGGGTCACCGTCGGTTGCGGGAGGGGGCGTGATGGCGGACGAGAGGGGGGAGCGGGGTGTCCCCCGCGGCGGTTTCGGACGCTCCGCGCGGCTCGCCTCGCTGCC
Source organism: Pseudonocardia lutea (assembly GCF_042658055.1). Classification (NCBI taxonomy): domain Bacteria; kingdom Bacillati; phylum Actinomycetota; class Actinomycetes; order Pseudonocardiales; family Pseudonocardiaceae; genus Pseudonocardia; species Pseudonocardia lutea. The sequence goes on along the minus strand of NZ_JBHSQK010000012.1, from coordinate 40,083 downwards.
CCTCACCTTTGCCGGCCGCGCGGTCGGCGGGTGGGGCCGCACGCTCGCCGGGGCCGACGCGGACGAGGTCACCGCCACCACCCTCGCCCGCAACGCCGAGCAGCTGTTCGCCGTGCTCGGTTCGCTCAAGGGCGGCGCGATGAAGCTCGGCCAGGCGCTGTCGGTCTACGACGCGATGATCCCCGCGGAGGTCGCGGGCCCGTACCAGGAGGCCCTGGCCAGGCTGCAGACCTCGAGCCCGCCGATGCCGGTCGCGGACGTGCACCGGATGCTGGCCGAGCAGCTGGGCCGGGGCTGGCGGGAGCGGTTCGCGGAGTTCGACGACGCGCCGCACGCCGCGGCCAGCATCGGCCAGGTGCACCGGGCCGTCTGGCGCGGGTCGAACGGCCGGCCCCGGGAGGTCGCCGTCAAGGTGCAGTACCCCGGCGCCGACCTCGCCCTCGACTCCGACCTGCGCACGCTCGAGCGGTTCTCCCGGCTGTTCGGCGCGATCTTCCCCGCGCTCGACGCCCGCGCCCTGGTCCGCGAGCTGCGCGAGCGCACGATGGAGGAGGTCGACTACCGGCTCGAGGCGGACCGCCAGCGCGCGTTCGCGACGGGCTTCGCCGAGTGGCCCGGCCTGCGCGTCCCGCGGGTGGTGGCGTCGGCGCCGAAGGTGCTGGTCACCGAGTGGCTCGACGGGTTCCCGCTGCGCGAGCTGCTCGGCGGTCGGGGCGCCGAGGCGGACCGGGACCGGTTCGGGCACACCGTCGTCGAGACGATGTTCGCCTCGCCCACCCGGGTCGGGCTGCTGCACGCCGACCCGCACCCGGGCAACTTCCTCGTCCTGGCCGACGGCAGCGGCCTCGGCATGATCGACTTCGGCGCGGCCGCGACCTTGCCGGACGGGATCCCGCCGGTGCTCGTCCGCATCCTGAAGCTCACCGCGGAGCAGGACGCCGAGGGCCTCGACCGGCTGCTGCGCAGCGAGGGGTTCCTCGCGCCCGACGCCGAGGCGGCCGACGTCCTGCGCTGGGTCGGGGCGCTGGCCGACCCGCTGCGCGTGGAGCGGTTCCACTTCACCGAGGCCTGGATCGCGCGGCAGGGCGCCCGGGTCGCCAACCCGACCAACCGCGCGTACCGCGACACCGGTCGTGCCCTGTCCTTCCCGCCGGAGTACGCGCTGGTCATGCGCGTGCTCTCGGGCTGGATGAACATCCTGGCCCGGCTGGACTGCACGGTCGCCGCCCGCGGCCTGGTCGAGCGCTGGGTGCCCGGCTTCGCCGACTGAGCTCACACCCTCCGCAGCAGCCACCACAACGCCGGAGCCAGGCCCAGCAGCCCGAGGGCCACCGCCGGCGTGCCACCGAGCGCCCACGTCGCCACCACGGCGAGCGAGGCGACCTCCATGCCCAGCGTGGACACCGAGATCACCGTGGCACGGGCCCGGCCCGACAGCCGCTCCTGCACCCGGGTGTCCGTGACGACCTGGAGGCACTGCTGCAGCGCGAAGTGGACGCCGAGGGCGACCAGGCCGATCGCCCCGCCGTGGTCCGCAACCAGGAGCGCGGCGGCGGCCAGCACCAGGAGCGCCCCGAGGCCACGCCCCTGCAGCCCGCCGGCGCGCCCCCCGAGGGCCGCCCCCGCCGCACCGGCGAGCGCCACCAGCACCAGCAGGCCGGGCACGGCCACGAGCGGGACCGCGGGCTGCTGCCCGACGATCAGCGGGAAGTACTCCTCCAGCGCCCCGACGCCACCGACGACCGCCGCGCCGACCAGCGCACCGCGGACCGTCCGGCTGCCGACCGCCTCGGCCAGGCCGGCGCGCAGGGTCCGCCAGTAGGAGAGGTCCTCGGCCGGCTCGGCGGGTGCGTCCTCGTCGTCGGGCGGCCCGACGCGCGGCGGATCCGGGAAGGCACAGGTCAGGCCGGCTGCGGCCAGGCAGGTCCCGACGCTCACCCACCCGACGGGCCCGTACCCGCCGGTCGCGACGAGGACGGTCGCCGCGGCCGCCGAGGGCACCTGGGCGGCGTGCTCGGCCGCGGTGACGAGACCGCGGACCCCGGCGTACCGGTCGACCGCGCCCGCGGCGCCCAGCGTCTCGTAGACCAGTGCCTCGACCGTGCCGCTGAACAGCGCTCCCCCGACGCCCCACAGCACGAAACCCGCGGCGAACCCGGGGAGACCGGGCGCGAGCAGCCAGAGTGCGTAGGCGGCGGCCTGCAGGATCCCGCCCGCGGCGAGCACCCGCCGTCGGGAGAACCGGTCGGACAGGGCGCCCGACGGCACCTCCGCGACCAGCCCGCTGACCGACCAGATCGCGAAGAGCACGGAGATCTCCGCGCCGGACATGCCGTGGTCGGCGAAGAACAGCGCGTAGAGCGGGTAGAGCGGCACCGCGTCGGCGAGCAGCGCCCAGCCGACGAGGAGGCGCACCGGACCGCGGGCGGCCGGCGGCAGGGGGCGGGACGTGCGTCAAAGGAAGGGCACGGCGGGAGCGTAGCGACGCTGCCGCGGTCGCGTCCGCGCTTTTCTCAGGTGGTCGCGGCCGCGGGCTCGCGCCGGTGGTCGCCGATCCCGATCGCCGCGACGATCTGCAGCACCGCGGCCCCGAGCAGCACCAGCAGCGCCGCGGCGTAGCCGTGGGTCAGGTCGACGAGCACGCCCATCAGCAGCGGGCCCAGCCCCGCCACGGTGTAGCCGACGCCCAGGGCGAGGCCGCTCGTCGCCGCGCTGGCGGCCGGGTCGGGGGTGCGGTGGGCGATCACCCCCAGGCCGAGGGGGAAACCCGCCCCGACCCCCACGCCGATCAGCGCGACCCACAGCCACGCCCCGACCAGCGGCGGCTCGGGCAGCAGCACCATGCCGAGGACGGCCACGACCGTGCAGGCGGCCATGAGCAGTGCCCACCTGCGGAACCGACCCGACCGCTCGGCGAGGCTCGGCACGACGAGCGCCGAGGGCATCTGCGCCACGCTCCACACCGAGATCAGCAGACCGGCGGCGGCCGGACTCCAGCCGCGGTCCACGTAGGCCGGGGCGACCCAGGTCAGCGAGCCGTAGACGGTGAGCGACACGCCGGACTGGTACGTCGCCGCCAGCCGGGCGAACGGGTCGCGCCAGGGCAGCCGCCGCCGGGCCGTCGCGCCGCCGGTGTGCGGACCGGCGTCACCGCGCATGATCGCGGCCCACACGGCGACGGCGAGCAGGGCGGGCACCGCCCACAGCGCCAGCGAGTACGACCAGCCCCCGAGGGCGACGGCGACCGGCACGGCCAGCGCGCTGACGACCGTGGACCCGAGCATCATCGCGACGACGTACGCGCCGCTCACCGCGCCGGCCCGGGCGGCGAGCCGGTCCTTCACCACCGCGGTGAGCAGCACCCCGGCGACGCCGATGCCCAGCCCGATCACGAGGGTCCCGGCGAAGAGCGCGACGAGCGCGGGCACCCCGCGGACCAGGCTGCCCAGGGCGACCAGCGCGACCGACCCGCCGAGCGCCCGGACGGCGCCGAACCGCGCGCTCACCCGCGGCCCGATCAACGAGCCCGCGGCCATCGCCAGAATGGCGCCGGTCTGCGCGGCCCCCGCGGTGCCGGCGGAGATCCCGAGGGCCTCGCGCACGTCGCCGAGCAGCGGCGGGTAGGCGGACAGGGCCGCCCGCAGGTTCAGCGACAGCGCGAGCAGGCCGACCAGGACGAGCGCGGCGGACCGGGGTTTCACCGCTCCTGCGTACCCGAACCGCCGCTCCCCCGCCGCCCCTGCGAGGAGCGATCGCCACGCTGGCAGCCGTCTGTCACTCACACCGGTGCCGGTGCGTGATCGATCGGTCACCGTGTGAGGTACGGCACCCCGGTAACAGGGCCGCGCGTGGCGCCGATAGCTGGCCGTGAGGGAGTCGGGGCCCAGGGCCACCCAGGAATGGACCACGCCGCCCCGCGGCACGGACGACCCCGGGATCCGACCCGCCGAGCGCACCACCTACCTGCGGGTCCGGCCCAGCCCGCGCCCCCGCACCACCCCCGCCGCGGACGCGCGCGACACGTCCGCGGCGGGGTGTGCGGCAGAGCCGGGCGACCGGGCCGCGGGCTCCACGTCCGGACCGGTCGAGGGCGCGCCCGTCGGCCCGGACGCCGAGCAGCGCCCGGAGCGGACGGAGGAGCAGCCCGCGGCGGCAGGTGACGCGCCCTCGACAGGAGCGGAGGACGCCGACGAGCGGGATGCGGCTCGAGCGGCGGACAAGGCTTTCCCGACCGAGCATCAGCCCGCGGTCGGGGAACCCGCAGCGGGCGGGACCGCCACGGACGCCACCGTGGCGGAGGCCGACAGCGCGACCGGGACCGACAGCGCGACCGGGACCGACAGCGCGACCGGGACCGACAGCGCGCCGGAGGGCGACAGCGTCGAGAAGCCCCGTCCCGCGGAGCCCGACACCGCCGACACCGACTCCGGTCCGGCGGCGCCCGACACCGCGCAGCTCGACGCTGCGGAGCAGCCCGACGCCGCCGAGCAGCCCGACGCCGCCGAGCAGCCCGACGCCGCCGAGAAGCCCGTGACTTCCGAGGCCGGCGCGGAACCGGGCGCGGAACCGGGCGCGGCGTCCGGCGCCCGGTCCGGCGTCACGGGCTCCGGTGCGACGCCGGCAGGGCCGCCGCGCACGGCCGCCCCGCGTCCCCGGCCGCTCAGGCGGACGCCGGCCCGTCCCCCGCTCGGGCCCCGGCCCGGTCAGGCCGCAGCGTCGACGGCCGAGGCGGCACCCCCGGCGCCCGGGGCGACGTCAGCACCGGCAGCCTGCACCGACCGCCCCACCACCGGTCCCTCCACCGGTCCCTCCACCGGGCCCTCCACGAAGGTGCTGCAACCCCTGCCGTCGGCACCCGCGCCCAAGACGATCCCGGCCCTGCCGATCGCCCCCGTGGATCCCGCGGACCGCCCGTTCTCGCACCCGCAGCGCTCCGTGCCCGGCAAGCCCGAGTCCCTGCTGCGCCGCCTCTTCCGCCGCCGCCCCCGCACCTGACCCGGTCGCGGTGCGGCAGCCGCGCCACAGCGGTTGCCGCCCCGCAGCGGCACCGGAGCCGCCCGGTTCGGCTGTGGTGCCGCAGCCGCGGCACACGGTCGCTGCACCGCGAACCCACCGGGGGCCACCCGGCCTGGAGGCGGCCCCACCACCCGGGTCGCCGTCAGGCGAAGTGCTCCCACCCCGCGGACCCGGCATACGGCTCGCCGTCGACGAGCACGCCCTCCCCCTCCTCGACCTCGCCGAGCGCGACGAACCCCTCCGGCAGGGCGGTACCGGGCGGGAAGGTGGCCGCCAGCGCGTGGTCCTCCCCGCCGGTCAGCATCCAGTCGAGGGGGTCGACGCCGAGCGCCGGCGCCACCTCCGCGAGCCGCTCGGGCACGACGAAGGCGTCCCGCCGCAGCGCGAGGCGCACCCCCGACTCCGACGCCACGTGGCCGAGGTCGGCGAGCAGGCCGTCCGAGACGTCGATCATGGCCGTGGCCCCGGCGAGCGCGGCCGTGGGGCCGGCGGCGTACGGCGGGGTGGGTGCGCGGTGGGCGTCGACCAACGCGCCCGGCGACCGGAAGCCGCGGGTCAGCACGGCCAGCCCGGCGGCGGCCCACCCGAGCCGCCCGCACACCGCGACGACGTCCCCGGGCCGGGCCCCGCCCCGCGTCACCGGGTCGCGGCCCTCCAGCGCGCCGAGCGCGGTCACCGAGACGACGAGCGTGGGCGAGGCGGCGACGTCGCCGCCCACCAGTCCGACGCCGACGACCCCGGCCTCGGCCCACATCCCCTCGGCCAGCCCCTCGAGCGTCGCGACCGGGGTGTCGCGCGGCGCGGCGAGGCCGACGAGCAGGCCCGTCGGCACCGCGCCCATCGCGGCGACGTCGGCAAGGTTCGCGGCGACCGCCTTGCGTCCCACGTCCCGTGGCGCGGACCAGTCGAGCCGGAAGTGGACGCCCTCGACCAGGACGTCGACGCACGCCACGACCCGCCCGTCCGGCTGGGCCACGACGGCGGCGTCGTCCCCGGGGCCGAGCAGCGTCGCCGGGGGCTGGACCCGGCCGCGGGTCACACGCTCGATGAGCCCGAACTCCCCGATCGTGGCCAGTGCGGGCGAAACGTCCGGTTCGCTCGGTGTGTCGCTCGCCTCGGTGGCCCCCGACGGGGTGCGCGACGATGGGGACACGGGCTCTCCTCAGGTACGTTGCCTCCGACTTTCCCATCGGACGCGGTCCGGCGGGACTCCAGACAAGCAGACGAGAAGGGGCACGCCGTGGTGCAGGCCTACATCCTGATCCAGACCGAGGTCGGCAAGGCGGCGGCGGTCGCCACCGAGATCGCCGCCCTCCCCGGCGTCGTCACGGCCGAGGACGTCACCGGGCCGTACGACGTCATCGTCCGCGCCGAGGCGGCCGACGTCGACGAGCTGGGCCAGCTCGTCGTCGCGCGGGTGCAGGGGGTCGCCGGCATCACCCGGACCCTGACCTGCCCCGTGGTCAAGCTCTGAGCGGAGCCGACCGGGTCCTCCCCATGTCCCCGACCAGTCCGCAGCACGGCCCCGACCTGCGACGACCGGCGGTGGTCCTCGCGATCGCGCTGCCGGTCCTGCTCGCGCTGGTGGTGGCCGGCCTCGCGATCGCGGCGCGGGCCGGGGCGTTCGACGCGCCCGCTCCCGCCCCGGAGACCGGCCCGCTCGCCCTCGCGCCGGTCGAGGCGCCGGCCGCGTCCTCCCCGGCCTGCACGAACCTGCTCGCGGCGCTGCCGGCCGACCTGCCCGGTGATCCCGCGTTCCCCGCGCGGCCGCTGGCCGAGCCCGTGCAGCCCGGCGCGCGTGCCTGGGCCGCCGCGCCGCGCCCGGTCGTGCTGCGCTGCGGCCTGCCCCGCCCCCAGGAGCTGACCCCGACCTCCACGCTCACGGAGGTGAACGGCGTCAGCTGGCTCACGCTCTCCGACGCCACCCCGCAGCCGACGCTGGTCACCTACGTGGCCGTCGACCGTGAGGTCTACGTGGCGCTCACGACGCCCACATCGGTCGGCACCGGACCGGTCCAGACCGTCTCCGACGCGATCGCCCGCACCCTCCCCCGCACCGACATCGCCGTCCGCTGACCCGGCTCCCGCGAGTCGGCACTGTCGCGCGACCGAACCACACCTCTCGCGAGTGACCCGGGATGTGCGGCTCGGTGACCTCGAACTGCCGACTCGCGGGAGGGGGAGCGGGACTCAGCGCAGGCCGGTGCCCCGGGCGAGGGCGGTGTCGACCAGCGTGGCGAGCAGCGTCGGGTAGTCGACGCCCGTGTGCGCCCACATCCGCGGGTACATCGAGATGGGAGTGAAGCCCGGCATCGTGTTGACCTCGTTGACGGTCAGCTCCCCGCCCTCGCCGACGAAGAAGTCGACCCGCGCGAGCCCCTGGCAGTCCAGGGCGCAGAAGGCGGCGATCGCCATCTCGCGCAGCCGTTCGGCGACGGCGTCGTCGAGCTTGGCGGGGATGTCGAACTCGCAGACGTCGTCGAGGTACTTGGCCTCGAAGTCGTAGAACTCGCTGGTGCCGCCGACCAGCCGGATCTCGGCGGGCAGCGAGGCGCGCAGCGTGCCGTCGGGCAGCTCCAGCACCCCGCACTCCACCTCCCGCCCGACGACCGCGGCCTCGACCAGCACCTTGGGGTCGTGCGCGCGGGCGGTGGCGATCGCGGCGTCGAGGTCGGCCCAGTCGCCCACCTTCGTGATCCCGACCGACGACCCCGCGCGCGCCGGCTTGACGAAGACGGGCAGGCCGAGCCGCTCGCGCTCGTCGGCCGACAGGGTCCGCGCCTGGGGCCGCAGCACGACCAGGTTCCCGGCGGGCAGCCCGTCGGCGGCCAGGAGCTTCTTGGTGAACTCCTTGTCCATCCCGGCCGCGCTGGCGAACACCCCGGCGCCGACGTACGGCAGCCCGGCCATCTCGAGCAGGCCCTGGACGGTGCCGTCCTCGCCGAACGGGCCGTGCAGCACCGGGAACACGACGTCGACGCCCGCGAGCACCTCGCCCGCGCGCCCCGGGTCGAGGCGCAGCAGGCCGCCCCGGGTGGGGTCACCGGGCAGGGCGAGCGCGGTGGCGGTGGGGTCGACCTGCGGCAGCGCACGGTCCCGGATCCGCAGGGCGGCGGGATCGTCCGTCCCGAGGACCCAGGCGCCGTCCGGCGCGATCCCGACCGGCACGACGTCGAACCGCTGCCGGTCGAGGTGGGTGAGCACGCTCCCCGCCGACACGCACGAGATCGCGTGCTCGGAGCTGCGCCCGCCGAAGACGACGGCCACCCGGATCCGGTCGCGCCGGGATGCCGCGGGGACCGCCGCGTCTGCAGGCTCGCTCATGACCGGGGAGCGTAGGCGGGCGGGCCACCGGGCCGCCGCACGCCCCGCCGATCCCCGCCTCCTGGTGAGCGAGCGGCGCTCTCGCCCACACCTCCTGGACGAACGCGCCGCTCGCTCATCGGGCTCAGCGGTAGCGCTGCTCCAGTTCCCGCACCTCGGGCAGCCCGACGAGCGAGGTGAACTCGTCGAAGGCCGGCAGCCCGGGGAGGGCGGCCTGCGGGGTGCCGTCCTTGCGCAGCGTCTCCAGCAGCGACCGCATCCCCGCGGTCGCCGCGAGCAGCGTGCCGATCGGGTAGATCACCAGCGCGAACCCGAGCTCGGCCATGCGGTCCAGGCCCAGCGGCGGGGTCCTGCCGCCCTCGGCCCAGTTGAAGACCAGCGGGGCGACGCCGGCGAGCTCGCCCGCGATCCGCTCGATGTCGGCCTCGGAGGTGGGCGCCTCGACGAACAGCAGGTCGGCACCCGCGTCCCGGAAGGCCCGGGCCCGCTCGATCGCGGCGTCGACGCCCTCGACGGCGACCGCGTCCGTCCGCGCGATGATCAGGAACTCCGGGTCGCGGCGGGCCTCGGTGGCGGCGCGGATCTTCCCGAGCATCTCCGGCAGCGGCACGATCTCCTTGCCGCTCATGTGGCCGCACTTCTTCGGCGTGACCTGGTCCTCGAGCTGGATCGCGGCCACGCCGGCCTGCTCGTAGGTCTGCACGGTGCGCAGCACGTTGATGGCGTTGCCGTAGCCCGTGTCGCCGTCGGCGATCACCGGCACGTCGACGGCCGCGACGAGCCGGCGGGCGTTGTCGGCCATCTCGGTCCCGGTGAGCAGGCCGACGTCCGGGCGGCCCAGCAGGCCCGCCGTCGTCCCGAAACCGGTCATGTAGACGGCGTCGAAGCCCGCCTGCTCGACCAGCCGGGCGGAGAGGGCGTCGTAGGCGCCGGGGGCGACGAGGGGGCCGGGCCCCGCGAGCAGGTCGCGCAGCCGCGCGCGGGGAGCTGTGGACAGCAGGTCGGACATGGCACGAGCGTGACACAGACCCGTGGGTGACCGGGTCCACACTGAGGACATGAGCGTGGATCTGGAAGCGGTCAGGCGGATCGTCGGGCAGGAGCACGGGCTCGCGTCGGTGGGCGAGGTGCGGGAGGACGGCACCCCGCACTCGTCGCTCGTCAACGCCGGGGTGCTCGAGCACCCGCGGACGGGCGCGCCGGTCGTCGGCTACGTGACGTACGGGCGGGTGAAGCTGCGCAACCTGCGGGCGCGGCCGGCCACGTCGGTGCTGTGGCGGGCGGGCTGGCGCTGGGCGGCGGTCGACGGCACGAGCGAGCTCATCGGCCCGGGCGACGGCGACCCGGAGGAGCTGCGGCTGTTGCTGCGGGCCGTGTTCACCGGCGCGGGCGGCACGCACGACGACTGGGAGACCTACGACCGCGTGATGCGCGAGGAGGGGCGGGTCGCGGTGCTCATCACCCCGACGAAGGTCTACGGCAACGCCTGAGGCTCACCCACCGTGGCCGCGGCGCTCCACTGTGGGACATCCCACCCGCGCCCGGGGAACCACCGGGGTCGACCGTGACACCCTGAAACGGTTAGCCTGAGACAACTAATCGTCGTCCGTGGGGAGGGCCCGTGCCGGCCGAACAGGCTGCCGTCATCGACCGACCGGGGGAGGTCCGCGCCCCCGGCCCGGGCTACAAGTGGATCGCCCTGTCCAACACCACGTTGGGCATGCTCATGGCCACGATCAACTCGTCCATCGTGCTGATCGCGCTGCCGGACATCTTCCGCGGGATCGGGATCAACCCGCTGGAGTCGTCGAACACCAGCTACCTGCTGTGGATGATCATGGGCTTCCTGGTCGTCACCGCGGTGCTGGTCGTCGGCTTCGGCCGCCTGGGCGACATGTTCGGCCGGGTCAGGATGTACAACCTCGGCTTCGCGATCTTCACGATCTCGTCGATCCTCCTCGCCGTCACCTGGCAACAGGGCGACGCGGCCGCCATCTGGCTCATCGTCTGGCGGATCGTGCAGGGCATCGGCGGCGCGTTCCTCATGGCGAACTCGAGCGCGATCCTCACCGACGCCTTCCCCGTGAACCAGCGCGGCACGGCGCTGGGCATCAACGGCGTCGCCGCGATCGCGGGCTCGTTCCTCGGCCTGATCATCGGCGGTCTGCTGGGCCCGGTGAACTGGCACCTGGTGTTCGTCGTGTCCGTGCCCTTCGGCGTGTTCGGCACGTTCTGGGCCTACTACAAGCTGCACGACAACGGCCGCCGCGTGCGGGCGAAGATGGACTGGTGGGGCAACATCACCTTCGCGGTGGGCCTCATCGTGCTGCTGATCGGCATCACCTACGGAATCCAGCCCTACGGCGACAGCGTGATGGGCTGGGGCAGCCCGATGGTGCTGAGCTGCATCATCGGCGGCATCGTCGTGCTGGTGGTCTTCGGGATCATCGAGACGAAGGTCGCCGCCCCGCTGTTCGAGCTCTCGCTCTTCCGCAACCGCGCCTTCACGCTCGGCAACCTGGCGAACCTGCTGGCCTCGCTCGGCCGCGGCGGCCTGCAGTTCGTACTGATCATCTGGTTGCAGGGCATCTGGCTGCCGCAGCACGGCTACAGCTTCGAGCAGACCCCGCTCTGGGCGGGCATCTACATGCTCCCGCTGACCGTCGGGTTCCTCGCGTCCGCGCCCCTCTCGGGCATCCTGTCGGACAGGTGGGGCGCGAAGTGGTTCACCACCGGCGGGATGGCGATCTCGGCCGTCAGCTTCGTCCTGTTGGAGATCCTGCCGGTCGACTTCGACTACTGGGCCTTCGCGGTCATCCTCCTGGTCAACGGCATCGGCATGGGCCTGTTCTCCTCACCGAACCGGGCCGAGATCATGAACAGCCTCCCGGCGAACGCCCGCGGCGCCGGCGCCGGCATGACGGCCACCTTCCAGAACGCCGCCATGGTGCTCTCGATCGGCTTCTTCTTCAGCCTGATGATCGCCGGCCTGTCCACGCACCTGCCGTCGGTCATGGAGACCGGCCTGGTGCAGCACGGCGTGCCGGCGGCCGACGCCTCGCGAATCGCCGGGCTTCCGCCCGTGGGCGTGCTGTTCGCGGCGTTCCTCGGCTACAACCCGATCCAGGAGCTGCTCGGCGGCGTCCTCGACCGGATCCCGGCCGACCAGGCGACCTTCCTCACCGGGCGGAGCTTCTTCCCGAACCTCATCTCGCAGCCCTTCTCCGAGGGCCTCACCGCGGCGTTCTGGTTCGCCGTGGCGGCCTGCGTCGTCGCGGCCGTCGCGTCGATCTTCACCGGGCGCCGGCAGACCTCCGCCGTGCCGGAGACCGTCGGGGCCGAGCTCGCGGCCGAGGGCGGCGAGCTGGTCGACACCGAGGACGGGTGGAACGACACCACGACCCGGCCGGTGTCGGTCGTGGGTCCGGCGGCGACGGCGGGCGTGGACACCGCGGCAACCGGCTCCGACCCGTTCGGGGCGGTCCCGCCCGCGGGCACGGTGGTCGGTGCGCTGCGCACGCCGCACGGCACGGCGATCCCGGGCGGCGTCGTGACCGTCACGGCACCGGACGGCCGGCAGGTCGGCCGCGCCGAGGTCGACCAGGGCGGCGGCTACGCCCTGCACGGCCTGCCGGCCGGCACGTACATGGTCGTCGCGACCGCGCCGGGCTTCCGGCCCGAGGTGGCCACCGTCGCGCTCGACGGCCGGGGTGCGTCCCAGGACTTCGACCTCCGCGGTGACGGCGCGCTGCACGGCCTGGTCCGCGCGGGCGCCCGCCCCGCCCCGCAGGTCTCGGTGCTCGCGCTGGACGGCACCGGTCGGCTCGTGGGGCGGGCGGTCACCGGTGAGGACGGGCGCTTCCGCCTCGACGGCGTCCCCGTCGGCACCACCACGGTCACCGCCACCCTGGCCGGGCACGAGCCCAGGGCCACCACGGTGCACGTGACCGCCGAGGGCGCCACCCCCGTCGAACTGGTGCTCGACGCCGGCGGTGGACTGGGCGGCACGGTCACCGGCCCCGACGGCCGGCTCCTGTCGAACGCGCTGGTCACCGTGGTCGACGGGGCGGGCGAGGTCGTCGCGACGGCCACCAGCGGCACGGACGGCCGGTTCGCCGTCCCGCGGATCGTGCCGGGCTCGTACACCGTGACCACCAGCGTGCACCTGCCCGCGGTCGCGCGGGTGGAGCTGGCCGGCGCGGGCACGACGGAGGTCGAGCTGCGGCTCGGTGCCGTGGGAACGGCCGCGCACGGCGGCTCCGGGAACGGCACGCCGAACGGGACCGGCGCCGATCGCGTCCACCACCGCACCACCCCCGTCGCCGGGGACTGACCCGCGACGCACGGCCGGCCCGCACCTCGGAAGGGGTGCGGGCCGCGGCGTTCCCCGGGGCGGGTCAGCGGGGCTGCGGCGTGAACCGCGCCGTCTGCGCGACGATCAGCCCGTCCCGCACGACCACGGTGTCGATCCCGTCGGACACGGTCGCCACGTCGGACTCCAGCGACCACTCCAGCAGGATCACCGCCTCGCCCCCCGCGGTCGCCTCGGTGACCGACTTCTCGGTGAACACGCAGTTCGGCATCTGCTCGAGCAGCCCGCCGAAGGCCTGCCGCAACCCCTCGTGCCCCTGCACCGTGGCCCCCGGGGTGACCAGGACGGCGTCGGGCGCGTAGTCGGCGAGGATCGCCTCCACGTCGTGGGCGTTCAGGGCCTTGAGGTGGTCGGTGAGGACCTCGACGGCGGTGCGCGCCATTGCGCTCTCCTCTCGCTGCGGTGCGGGGCCCCGAGCCTAACGACCGTTCGGCGACCCTGTCAGCACCTCGGCGAGGACAGGGAGCGCGGCCTCGAACGCGGCGCGGGTCGGCCCGGCGTACCCGAGCACGATCCCGCCCGGCGCCCCCGTGCCCGCGTACCGCTCCAGCACCTCGAGCCCGACCCCGCGTTCGGCCGCGGCGGCCCGCACGGCCCGGGCGGTGGTCGCGTCGGGCAGGGGGACGAGGACGTGCGCGCCGGCCCGGTCGCCCCGTAACGGCACGCCGGCCAGCGCCTCGACCAGCAGGCTCCGCCGCTCCCCCAGCTCCCGGCGCAGCCGGCGCAGGTGCCGGGCCAGGTCCCCGGACGTGGCGAACGCGGTGAACACCCGCTGCCCCGCCGGCGCGGGGCGCGACCCGGTCCGCTCCCGACGATCCAGGACGGCCTCGCGGACCGCCGGTGGTGCGACCAGCCAGCCGCTGCCGAGCGTCGGCGTGAGGATCTTGCTGCTGGTGCCGAGGTGCGCGACGACGTCCGGGCCCAGCGCGGCGAGCAGCGGCAGCGGGGCGACGTCGTAGCGCAGCTCGCCGTCGTAGTCGTCCTCGACGACCAGCATGCCCTCGGCGCGGGCCCGCTCGACCAGCGCGATCCGGCGCGCGGCCGGCATCCGGCCACCGACCGGGAACTGGTGGGCCGGGGTGCAGTACACCGCCGCGAGGCCGGCGGGCAGGTCCTCGACCCGCAGGCCCTCGTCGTCGACGGGCACGCCGACGATCTCGAGCCCGGCCGCGGCCAGGGCGTCGGCCGCCCGCCGGTACCCGGGCTCCTCCACCGCGACCCGTGCCCCGGCCGGGAGCACCCGGGCCAGCTCGGCGATCGCCCCGGTGCTCCCGCCGGTGGCGAGGACCTCGCCGGGCCGGGCGGGGAGCCCGCGATGGCGCAGCAGGTGCTCGCCGACGGCCGCGCGGAACTCGGGCAGCCCGGCGTAGCGGGGCAGCAGGTCGGGCTCGGCGTCCGCGGCGGCCCGCCAGGCGCGCCGCCACGCCGCCCGGTCCAGGACCTCGGTGCACGGGGTCCCCGGCTGCAGCTCGACCCGGGGCCGCTCGTCGGCGGGTTCGGTGCGCGGGCCGGGCCCCGGCGCCGGACCGGCGGCCGGCACCGCGGTGACGAAGGTGCCCGCGCCCACCCGGCCCTCGACCCAGCCCTCGGCCAGCAGCTGGTCGTAGGCGGCGGCCGTCACGGTGCGGCTGACCCGCAGGACGCCGGCCAGCTCACGGGTCGAGGGCAGCCTGTCCCCCGCCCGGAGCGTGCCGCCCGCGGCCGCGGCGCGCACGGCGTCGGCCAGCTGGGCCGCGAGCGGTTCAGGGCTCGCGCGGTCCAGGTGCAGGGGCGGCAGCTCGGTCACGAGTGGCCTCCCGGAATCGAGGCGGAGTGGCCGTTCCAGGATGCCACCGCGCCGCCGCAGACTCGACCGCGTGACCGGCACCCTCTCACCCACCCCGCGCAGCACCCTCGGCCGCCTCCGCGAGCGCGGCGCGACCGACCGGGCCGCGCTGTACGACGTCCTCGACCACGGCCTCGTCTGCCACCTCGCGCTGGTCCGCGACGGCGCCCCCGTCGTGCTGCCCACCGGGTACGGCCGCATCGGCGACACCCTCTACGTGCACGGCTCCTCGGGCGCGCGCTGGCTGCGCGAGGGCGGGGTGCCGGTGTGCGCGACCGTCACGCACCTCGACGGGATCGTCTACGCCCGCTCGGTGTTCCACTTCTCGATGAACTACCGCAGCGCCGTCGCCCACGGCACCGCCCGGCTGGTCACCGAGGAACCCGAGCGCACGGCGGCGCTGCGCGCGATCGTCGAGCACCTCGCGCCCGGCTCGTGGGACCACACCCGGACGCCGAACCGTCGCGAGCTCGCCGCGACCGCCGTGCTGGCGCTGGACCTCGACGAGGCCAGCGTGAAGATCCGCACCGGTCCGCCCGGCGACGAGCCCGCGGACATCTCGCCGGAGGTCTGGGCCGGCGTCGTCCCGCTCACCACGACCTTCGGCACCCCCGAGCCGGACGCGCACGTGCCCGCCGACGCGCCCGTCCCCCCGCACGTCCTCACCCGCGAGGCGCGCTAGCTCCGCCGCTCACGACCGAATTCGCTCGCGCCCGTCCGACCGGTCCCGGATGATCGCCTCGCCCGATCACCCGGCGACCGGAAGGAGCGACGCCATGATCCACCCCACCGCGCGCACCGAGGTCCGCCGGGCGGACGACGAGGAGCTGATCGGCTTCGTCGAGCCGGCTCCCGACGGCACCTGGCGGGCGCTGTCGGTGTTCGGCGGGCTGATCGCGACCGCGGGGACCGAGGAGGCCGCGACCGCCGAGATCACCGGCCGCGGCCTGGCCGTGCTCGCCGAGACGTGGTGGTTCCGCGGTGAGCCGGCCGTGCTGCTGGAGGCGGCGCCGGGCCGGGTCGTGGCCCGCGTCGGGGGCATCGCGGCGCTGGCCGCGGTGGTCGGGTCCGGCGCGGGCGAGGACGGGCACCGCCTGCTCACCCTGACCGGGGCGGAGATCGGCGAGCTCACACTCGCCCGCCCCTGACCGCGAACAGGCCCCACCACGGCTCCGGGGCGGACCTCGTGGGGCAGGACCACGCGCTGCCCCTGGGGCCGGGTCCCGTCCGGGTGGTCCCGTAGCCTCCGATCGTGTGAGCACGTCCTACCCCGAGGCCGAGCGGCTGGACCTGGTCGAGGAGCTGCACGGTCGCCCCGTCGCCGATCCCTACCGCTGGCTGGAGGACCCCGAGGACCCGCGCACCCGGGCGTGGTCGGCGGCGCAGGACGAGCTCGCCCGCGCCCGGCTCGACGCCCTGCCCGGCCGGGAGGTCCTCGAGGCGCGGCTGCGCGAGCTGCTCTCCGCCGGGTCGATCTCGGTGCCGTTGTGGCGGGCCGGGCGGGCCTTCTTCACCCGCCGCGAGCCCGGGCAGGAGCACGCGGTGGTGCACGTCCGCGAGCCCGACGGGACCGAACGGGCACTGCTCGACCCCATCGCCCTCGACCCCACCGGGCTGACCACGCTGGACACCTGGGTTCCGGACCTCGAGGGCACGAAGATCGCCTACCAGGTCTCCCACGGCGGCGACGAGCAGTCGGTCCTGTACCTGCTCGACGTCGCGACCGGGGAGGTCGTCGAGGGCCCGATCGACCGCTGCCGCTACTCGTCGGTGGCCTGGCTGCCGGGCGGCGCCGAGTTCGTCTACGTGCGCAAGGTCGCCGCGGGCGAGGTCGAGGACGGCGAGGAGGACTTCCACCGCCGCGTCTGGCGCCACCGCGTCGGCACCCCGGACATCGAGGACGAGCTGGTCACCGGCCCGGGGCTCTACGAGGACCACACGTACTACGGGGTCCGGGTGTCCCGCGACGGCCGCTGGCTCGTCGTCACCGCCAACGTCGGCACCGCCCGCCGCGACAGCGTGTGGATCACCGAGCTGACGGACGGGAAGACCCCGGAGCTCGTCCCGATCCTCACCCAGGCCGACGACGTGCAGGCCACCTGCTGGGTCGAGCGCGACGGCCGGCTCTACGTCCACACCACGGACGGGGCGCCCCGCTGGCGGCTCGCCGTCACCGACCCCGCGACGCCGCACCGCGAGCACTGGCGCGAGCTCGTCCCCGAGGACCCCGGCTCGGTGCTGCAGGCCGTCCGCTGGCTCGAGCCCGCCCCCGGCACGGACGACGAGCCGCGGCTGGTCCTCGCCCGCGCCCGGCACGCGGTGGCCGAGCTCGCCCTGCACGCCGTCGACGGCACCCCGGCCGGCGCGATCCCGCTGCCCGGCACCGGCTCGCTGACCGGGCTCACGGTCGCCGACCGGGACACCCTGGACCGCTTCGGGCAGGTGTGGATCGGCTGGACCGACCTGGTCACGCCGCCGCAGGTGCACCGCTACGAGCGCGGCGCCACGGTCCTCGAGGCCACCGCACCCGGCCAGGTCGAGCTGCCCGCGGTGCGCTCGGAGCTGCGCGAGTTCACCTCCAGGGACGGCACGGCCGTCCGGATGTTCGTCGTGACCCCCGCCGAGGGGACGGGCCCCTGGCCGGTGCTGATGACCGGCTACGGCGGCTTCTCGATCGCCCGCGAGCCGGCGTACACGTCGTCGGCCCTGGCCTGGGTCGCCTCCGGCGGGGCGTACGCGCTCGTCGGGCTGCGCGGCGGCAGCGAGGAGGGCGAGGCCTGGCACCTGGCCGGCAACCGGGCCCACAAGCAGAACGTGTTCGACGACTTCCACGCGGCCGGCGAGGCCCTGGTCGCCGCGGGCACGACGACGCCCGCGCGGCTCGGCATCCAGGGCGGCTCCAACGGCGGCCTGCTCGTGGGGGCGGCGCTGACCCAGCGGCCGGACCTGTACGCCGCCGTCGTCTGCTCGGCGCCGCTGCTGGACATGGTCCGCTACGAGCTGTTCTCGCTGGGCCGCACCTGGAACGACGAGTACGGCACCGCCGACGACCCGGAGCAGCTCGGCTGGCTGCTCTCCTACTCCCCCTACCATCACGTCCGGGAGGGCGTGGCGTACCCGGCCACGCTCTTCACCGTGTTCGAGTCGGACACCCGTGTCGACCCGCTGCACGCCCGCAAGATGTGCGCGGCGCTGCAGCACGCCACGACCGGTGACCTGCTCGACCGCCCCGTGCTGCTGCGCCGCGAGACGGACGTCGGGCACGGGGCACGGTCGATCTCGCGCACCGTCGCGCTGTCCGTGGACACCCTCGCCTTCCTCGCCTTCCACACCGGTCTGGAGCTGATGTGATCCCCCTGCAGGACGCCGTCGACGGCCTGCCCCTCGCCGATCCGCCCGCCTGCGCCGCGGAGGCCGGGACCTGGTGCGCGCGCTTCTACGAGTGGACCAACAACGACTTCCTGGCCACCTCGGCCGACACCCTCGTCAACGGCGCGATCAAGATCGCGCTGATCGTCGTCATCGCCTTCGTGGTGCGGCACCTGCTGCACCGGGCGATCAACCGGGTGGTCGACGGCGCGTCCAACGGGAAGATCACCAAGCTCCTCGGCCGCGCCCCGAAGCGGCTGCGCTCCACCCCGCTGATCTCGCAGCGCCGCATCCAGCGCGCCCGCACCATCGGCTCGGTGCTGCGCTCGATGACCTCCGCGATCGTCCTGCTGATCGCCGCGGTGATGATCCTCGCCGAGTTCGGCGTGGCGCTCGGCCCGATCCTGGCGTCGGCCGGGATCGTCGGTGTCGCCGTCGGCTTCGGCGCGCAGAACCTGGTGCGGGACTTCCTGTCCGGCATGTTCATGCTGCTCGAGGACCAGTACGGCGTCGGCGACATCGTCGACCTCGGCGAGGCGAGCGGCACCGTCGAGGCGGTGGGCCTGCGGATCACCACCATCCGGGACCTGCAGGGCACGGTCTGGTACGTCCGCAACGGCGAGATCCTGCGCGTCGGCAACAAGAGCCAGGGGTACGCCGTGGCCGTCGTCGACCTGCCGCTCGCGCACTCCGCGGACATGGCCGAGGCCTCGGAGCTGGCCGGGCGGGTGGCCGCCGAGCGCGTCGGCGAGGAGGACATCGCCGAGGACGTGCTGGAGGACCCGGAGGTCCTCGGCGTCGAGAAGGTCACCGCGGAGGGCGCCACGCTGCGGCTCACGGTCAAGGTCAACCCCGGCCGGCAGTGGGCCGTGCAGCGGGCACTCAACGCCGCCATCACGGACGCGTTCGACGACCACGACGTCCCCCGCCCCGTCCCCCTCGCGCTCGGGGGGAGACTGGAACCGTGAGTGCACCCCAGAACTTCTACGCGGAGGTGGGGGGCGAGAAGGTCTTCCACCAGATCGTCCACCGCTTCTACGAGCAGGTCGCCGAGGACGAGATCCTCCGCCCGCTGTACCCGGAGGAGGACCTCGGGCCCGCCGAGGACCGGCTGCGGATGTTCCTCGAGCAGTACTGGGGCGGCCCGCGGACCTACTCCGAGCGGCGCGGGCACCCGCGCCTGCGGATGCGGCACTTCCCGTTCACGATCGGCCCGATCGAGCGCGACGCGTGGCTGCGCTGCATGCGGGTCGCCGTCGACGAGAGCGACCTCGACGAGGCGCACCGCGCCCAGCTCTGGCAGTACCTGGAGTACGCGGCCGCCAGCATGGTCAATTCCGGCTTCTAGGTAGGGACGCGGCGGCTCCGTTTGGCAGGATGGGGCCCCGTGCGGCACGACGGACGTTGGTGGACGGAGGCCGTCGTCTACCAGGTCCACGTCCGCAGCTTCGCCGACTCGGACGGCGACGGGGTCGGCGACCTCGCGGGCGTCCGCAGCCGGCTCGGGTACCTCGAACTGCTCGGGGTGGACGCGATCGCGCTGAGCGCGGTCGACCCCTCGCCCGGCCTCGACCAGGGCTACGACGTGACCGACCCGCGCGAGGTCGACCCGCTGCTCGGCACCCTCGACGATCTCGACGGGCTGATCGCCGACGCGCACGCACACGGCCTGCGGGTGATCGTCGACGTGGTGCCCAACCACACCTCGGACCAGCACGAGTGGTTCCGGGCAGCCGTGTCCTCCGCGCCCGGGAGCCCGGAGCGGGCCCGCTACCACTTCCACCCCGGCCGCGGGGAACGCGGCGAGCGGCCGCCGAACAACTGGCAGAGCGTGTCCGGCGGGCCCGCGTGGACCCGGTGCACGGTGACGGACGAGGACGGCACGAGGCGGCCGGACGAGTGGTACCTGCACCTGTTCGGCCCGGGACAGCCGGATCTCAACTGGGAGAACCCCGAGGTCTGGGCGGAGCTGGAGAAGACGCTGCGGTTCTGGTGCGACCGCGGCGTCGACGGGCTGCGGATCGACGTCGCGCACGGCATGGCCAAGGCCGCAGGGCTGCCCGACGACCGGCGCCAGCCCGGCTGGACCCCCGTGTCCGACGCGCTCGTCGACCCGCGCTTCGACCAGGACGCGGTGCACGACGTGCACCGGATGATCCGCGCGGTGCTCGACCACTATCCGGACCGGATGGCCGTGGGCGAGGTCGGCCCGGTGCGCGACGACGCCCGGTGGGCCTGCTACGTCCGCCGCGACGAGCTGCACCTCGCCGTGCACCCGGCGCTACGCGAGGCGGCCTTCGACGCCGCGCAGGTGCGGACCGCGGTCGACCGTACGCTCGACGCCGCGACGTCGGTCGGCGCGCCGGCGGTGTGGACACTGGCGAACCACGACCTGGTCCGCCCGGCCACCCGGTACGGGGGCGAGGAGCGGGACGGGGCGCCCGGCCCGGCCCGGGCGCGGGCGATGGCACTGGTCGCGCTGGCCCTGCCCGGAGCCGCGTTCGTCTACCAGGGCGACGAGCTGGGCCTGCCCGACGCCACCCCGCCCGACGCCACCCCGCCCGACGCCACCCCGCCCGAAGCCACCCCGCCCGACGCCCGCCGGGACCCGGCCCGGGAACAGTCGGAGCACGCCGACCGCGGCCGCGACGGCGCCCGGGTGCCGCTGCCGTGGGAGGGCGGCGCGCCCGGCTACGGCTTCACCACCGGCACGCCCTGGCTGCCCGTGCCCGAGGAGTACGGGGCGCTCACCGCCGCCGACCAGCTCGAGGACCCGGACTCCACGCTCTCGCTGTTCCGGTACGCCCTCGAGCTGCGCCGAGGCCATCCCGCCTTCCACGGCGACCAGGTCGAGTGGTTCGGCGCCCCGGCGGGCTGCCTGGCCTTCCGCCGCACCGGGTCCACACTCGTGTGCGCGCTCAACGCCGGCGACCGGGCCGTCCCGCTCCCGCCCGGCGACGTCCTGCTCACCAGCGGCCCGCTCACCGAGTGCGGCGAGCTGCCGCCCGACACGGCCGCCTGGCTCGCCTGACCCGGGTGTTCGCCCCGACGGGGCACCACTCGCGGACCAGCTGCGGAGAGGCTCAGGTCAGCAGGGGCAACGCGGTCACCCGCCGCCGCACCACGGCGCCGAAGCGCGCGTCGAGCCGCATCCACGAGCCGGTCGCCGACACGCGCACCACCGGTTCCGGCCCCTCGCCCGCGCCGGTGTCCGCGCCGCCGAGGAACCCCATGCCGGACAGCGCGAACAGCGCCCGCATCGGCACCAGGACCTTGCCCGGCACGTCGCCGGAGACCGTCAGCACGGTCTGGTCGAGCAGCGAGGCGGGCGGACCCAGCGGCCCGCCGTGCTCCCGGGCCAGGGCCAGCCCGCGCTCGGTGAGCGCCTCCAGCTCCCGCGCGGGCACGTCCTCCAGCCGCGTCCAGCCCTCGTCCGGCGGCAGCGTGCCCGTCCAGAACCCGGTAACCGGGCCCAGGTCCACCTCCGCGGACCGGTCCACGGCCAGCGCGGTGAGCAGCGACGAGCCCTGCACGGTGACGTCGTCGGGCTCCATCTCGGCGGCGACCGAGCGGGTCGCGAGCGCCTCGAACGGGGTCGGCGCCCACGCCGTCACCCGGCCGCGGACGGCCCGCAGGCGCACCGGCGCCGACTGGTCGAGGCGGACCAGGCGAGCGGTGAAGGCGCCGAGGTCCGCGCGTTCGGACGCGTCGGCGAACCGCAGGCTCACGACACGGCCTCCGTACGCCCCGTGCCGGTCTCCTCCGGCGCCCAGCGCAGCAGGAAGGCCCGCTCCTCGGCCGTCAGCCGCCGCGGCCGCTGCCCCTCCAGGTCGAACAACGCCATCCGGGTCTCGGCCTCGATCGCGACCGGGTCGGACTCCGCCGGCCCGGCCCGCATCACGTAGTCGATCGTGAACGACGCCGCCCGCACGTCCCGCACCGTCATCTCCACCCGCAGGTCGTGCGCCCGGTACGGGATCTGCCGGCGGTACTCCACGCCCAACCCGGCCACCAGCAGCCCGGCGGCGAAACTGTCCACGCCCTCCGCCCCCGCCGCGGTGAACATGAGGTCGATGCGCGCCTCCTCGAGGAGCGTGACCGCCCGGGCGTGGTTCAGGTGCCGGTAGGAGTCCTGGTCGGTCCAGCGCAGCGGGACCTGGGCGACGTAGCGGGCCACGGGCCCACCCTCTCACCCGGCTACGCGGCCGGGACCAGCGCCTCCACCAGTGCCTCCGCCACCTCGACGGGGTACGACAGCGCGTTGAGGTGCCCGCCCGGTACTGCGACGACATCGAGCCCGAGCCGCTCGCGGGCCACCCGGCGTTGGAAGGGCAGGGGGAACAGGCGGTCCTCGGCGCCGGCGAGCACGGTGGTCGGGACCTCCGGCCACGCCTCGAGCGGGAACGCCTCGGCGAAGGAGCGGTCGGACTGGTTCCGGCCGCCGCGGGCGAGCTCCGTACGCAGGTCGGCGGGGATGTCGTGCAGGAAGTCCCGCTCGAGGTCGAACCCCTCGTAGCCCGCCTCGGCGCGGGCCTCCGCCTGCCGGGTGGCCTCCCACCACGCCCCGGCGCTCTCCCCCGGCGCCGGGATCATCGGGTTGACCAGCACCAGCCGCCGCGCCGTCACCGCCGCGCACACCAGCGCCGCGGTGTAGGCCCCCATCGACTGCCCGACGACGACCGGGTCGGGCCGGTCGCCGAGGGCCTGGAGGGCGAGGGCGGTGTACTCCGCCCAGCCCGCCGTCTCGTCGTCGCCCGGCAGGTCGACGGCGACCGGCTCGTGGCCGCGCGCCGCCAGCTCCGGGACCACGCGGTGCCAGTACCAGGCCTCGCCGCCCGCGCCGGGCAGCAGCAGGAACGTCGTCACGTCAGGGCGGACCGGCCGCGCGGCCGGAACTCATCGCTCCCGCAACGACCGGTGGCTACCGCGCGAGCCCCCGCAGCTGCCGCGAGACCACCGACAGCGTGGCGAGGTCGAGCTCCCCGGCCACGGCGATCTCCTGCAGCGCCGCACGGGCCCGGACCAGCTTCGAGGCGTTCGCCCGCTCCCACTGGGCGATCGTCTCCGGCAGCGGGGTACCCGGCGCGGCCTCGCGCAGCGCGTCCAGGGTGATCGAGCGCAGCGAGCCGTAGAGGTCGTCGCGCAGCGCGAGTCGCGCGAGCTGGTGCCAGCGGTCGCCGCGCGGCAGCGCGCTCACCGAGGTCAGCGCCACGTCGATGCCGAGGTGGTCGCTCAGCGCGAAGTACGTGCGCGCCACCTCCTCCGGGTCCCGCGGCTCGCCGTCGCGCTCGGACAGCTCGACCAGCTCGACGACGTCGAGCAGCCCGAAGCCGTGCACCGTGGTCGCCGCGCGCCGGGCCAGGGTCCCGGGCACGCCCTCGTCGAGCAGCGTGGCGATCCGCGTGCGGACGATCTCCTGCTCCCGGCCCGCCAGCAGCTCGGGCAGCCGGCGACGCAGCGTCCGCACCAGCCCGGCGAAGCGCGCGGCCTCGGCGCCGACGGCCAGCGGCTGGGGCCGGTTGGTGAGGAACCAGCGCGAGGCCCGGTCGAGCAGCCGGCGCGACTCCAGGACCAGCCGGTCGGCCACCTCGACCGGCAGGCCCGCGTGGCGGATCTCCCGCCAGTGCGCTCGCAGCGCGTACACCCCGGTGGCGACGGCGTAGGCGCGCACGGCGTCGGAGGGCCCGGCGGCGGTCTCCTCGCCCAGCCGGAAGGCGAACGTGATGCCGGCGCCGTCGACCATCTCGTTGACCAGCAGCGTGCAGAGGATCTCGCGGTGCAGGGGGTGGCGGCGGATCGCCTCGGGGAACCGTTCGCGCAGCGGGTGCGGGAAGTACTCCGGCAGCCGCGGCGCGAACGCCGCGCCCTCCAGCAGGTCGCTGTCGAGCAGCCGGCGCTTGAGGTCCAGCTTGACGTGCGCGAGCAGCGTCGAGAGCTCCGGTCCGGTCAGCCCCTCCCCGGACCGTTCGAGGGCCTGGAAGCCGGCCGGGGTGGGCAGGACCTCCAGGTCGCGGTCCAGCCCGGTGCGCTCCTGCAGGTCCGCGACGACCCGGGCGTGCACGTTGGCCATCTCCCCGGAGTGGGAGCGGGAGACGCCGAGCACGGCGTTCTGGTCGGTGTTGTCGGCCAGGACGAGGGAGGCGACCTCGTCGGTCATCTCGGCCAGCAGCGCGTCGCGCCCCGGGCGGTCCAGCTCGCCGATCGTCACCAGCCGGTCCAGCAGGACTTTGATGTTGACCTCGTGGTCGGAGCAGTCCACGCCGGCGGAGTTGTCGATCGCGTCGGTGTTGATCCGTCCGCCGTGGCGGGCGTACTCGATCCGGCCGCGCTGCGTCAGCCCGAGGTTGCCGCCCTCGCCGACGACCTTGACCCGCAGCTCCCGGCCGTCGACCCGGATGGCGTCGTTGGCCTTGTCCCCGGCGTCGGCGTGCGCCTCGGTGGAGGCCTTGACGTAGGTGCCGATGCCGCCGTTCCACAGCAGGTCGGCCGGCGCGAGCAGGATCGCCCGGATCAGCTCGGGCGGGCTGAGCTTGACCACGTGCTCGGGCAGGCCCAGCGCCGCCCGCATCTCGGGGCCGACCGGCACCGCCTTCGCCGTGCGCGGCCACACCCCGCCGCCCGGGCTGATGACCGAGCGGTCGTAGTCGTCCCACGAGGAGCGGGGCAGGTCGAACAGCCGGCGGCGCTCGGCGTACCCGCGGGCGGCGTCCGGGTCCGGGTCGACGAACACGTGCCGGTGGTCGAAGGCGGCCACGAGGCGGATGTGCTCCGAGAGCAGCATCCCGTTGCCGAACACGTCGCCGGACATGTCCCCGACCCCGACGACGGTGAAGTCCTGGGTCTGGGTGTCCACGCCGAGCTCGGAGAAGTGCCGTTTGACGCTCTCCCACGCCCCGCGGGCGGTGATACCCATGGCCTTGTGGTCGTAGCCGACGGAGCCGCCGGAGGCGAACGCGTCGCCGAGCCAGAAGCCGTAGCTCGCCGCGACCTCGTTGGCGACGTCGGAGAACCGCGCGGTGCCCTTGTCGGCGGCCACGACCAGGTAGGAGTCCTCGCCGTCGTGGCAGACCACGTCCGGCGGCGGCACCGTCTCCCCGCGCACCAGGTTGTCGGTGAGGTCGAGCAGCCCGGAGATGAACAGCCGGTAGCAGGCCTCGACCTCCGCCGGGTCCGGACGGGCGGCGCGGACGACGAAACCGCCCTTGGCTCCCACGGGCACGATCACGGCGTTCTTCACCATCTGCGCCTTGACCAGGCCGAGGATCTCGGTGCGGAAGTCTTGCGGGCGGTCCGACCAGCGCAACCCGCCGCGGGCGACCGGGCCGAACCGCAGGTGCACGCCCTCCATCCGCGGCGAGTACACGAAGATCTCGAACCGGGGCCGGGGCGCGGGCATCTCCGGCACCGCGGCCGGGTCGATCTTGAACGACGTGAAGGCGCGGTCGCGGAACCAGTTCGTGCGCAGCGTCGCGACGATCATCGCCAGGAACCCGCGCAGGATGCGGTCCGCGTCGAGGCCGGTGACCTGGTCGATCAGCGCGGTGACCTCGGTCAGCGCCTCCTCGGTGACCTTCGCCCGGTTGTCCTCGGCCGGGTCGAAGCGGGCCCGGAAGAGCTTCACCAGCCCGCGCGCGACGGCGGGCTGGGCCAGCAGCGTGTCCGCCATGTACTGCACCCCGAAGGTGCTGCCGACCTGGCGGGAGTAGCGGGCGTAGGCGCGCAGCAGCGCCGCCTCCCGCCAGTGCAGGCCGGCGTGCAGCACCAGCGCGGAGAACCGGTCCGCCTCGGCCTCGCCGCCCCAGGTGGCGCGGAAGGCCGCGCAGAAGTCCCGGTCGAGCGCGGCCTCGTCCCGGCCGGCGAGCGCGGGGTCGGCGGGATCGCCGGCGTCGCTCGCGTCGATGCGCAGCCCGAAGTCGTAGAGCCAGCACCGCCGGCCGTCCGGGCGGACGAACTCCGACGGGTGCTCGTCCACGACCTCCACGCCCAGGTGCTGCAGCACGGGCAGGATCCGGGTGAGCGACACCGGTTCGTCCAGGTAGATGGCCAGCCGCCGCTCGCCCTCCTCGTGGTGCAGCCGGACGTCGAACCCGCCCTCGGCCAGCCCCAGGATCCGCTTCAGGTCCTCCACCGCGCGTTCCGGCGCGACGCCGGCCTTGTACGAGTCCGGGATGCCGGCCAGCAGCCCGGGCACCGTGACCGTGGCCGGGCCCAGCCGGTCGACGAGCCGGTCGTCCCACGTCCGGATGGCATCGGTGAGCTCGTCCGTGAGCTCCTGCGGGTCCGGGTCGGCCGGCGGGTCCGCGGGATCCGTCTGCACGGTGAAGTGCACCTGCGCGTACGGGGCCTCGGTCACGCGCGCGGTGTAGTCGACGCTGCTGCCGCGCAGCCGCTCGCGCAGGACCTCGGCCATCGCGAGCCGGCTCGTGGTGGTGTAGCGGTCGCGCGGCACGTAGACCAGGCAGGAGACGAACCGGTGGTGCGGGTCACGGCGCAGGAACACCCGTACCCCCCGCCGGCCGGCCAGCCCGAGGACGCCGACCGCGACGTCGTGCAGGAACTCCGTGGTCGCGCTGAGCAGCTCCTCGCGCGGCAGCCCGGAGATCACCTCGAGCATCTGCTGGCCGGAGTAGGACTCCAGCGGGAAGCCCGCCCGCCGGATCGCGTGGCGCGTCCGGCGCGCGACGACCGGGATGTCCAGCACGCTCTCGTACATCCCCGGGACCGTGAGCATGCCCAGGAAGCGGTGCTCGCCGGTGGGCCCGCCGTCCTGGTCGAAGGTCCGCAGACCCACGTAGCAGGGGTGCAGTGGGCGCAGCACCCGGCTGCGCACGCCGGCCCGGGTGAGGATCAGCAGCTCCTCGGCGCGGTCCGTCCTGCCGCCGTCGGGCACGAAGGCGCCGTTGTCCAGGGTGTCGCGGCGCAGGACCCCCAGCCCGGAGGCGAGCTCGGGCCGCAGCCGATCGCCGTCGAGGCGGTAGTGGCGGTAGCCGAGGAAGGTGAAATGGCCGTCGGCGAGCCAGCGGAGGAACTGCGCGACCTCGTGCCGCTCCGATCCGCGGTCCGTGCGCACGCCGCGGGGCACCAGCTCCTCGGCGAGCAGCTCGTCGGCGAGCGTCTGGATGCGGCGCTCCATGCGGTCGCCGTCCTCGACGATCTCGCGGACGTCGTGCAGTGCGTCCCTCAGCTCCTCGGTCAGGAGGTCCGGGTCGACCGCCCCGCTCAGGTCCAGGCGCATCCAGGACTCGGCGAGCGTGCCCCGCGGCGGGTCGGCGGGGTCGGCGTCGGGCAGGACCTCCTGCAACTGCCCGGCGACGTCGCGGCGCACCACCACGATCGGATGCAGCAGCCGCCGCACCTCCGCTCCGGCGCGCGACACCGCGGCGAGGGTCGAGCCGACCAGGTAGGGCATGTCGTCGGTGACGATCCGGACGGCCGCCCCCTCGACGCGGACCAGCGGCTCGCCGACCAGCCGACGCGTGGCCAGGGCCCGCTGCTCGGCGGCCACCTCGCTCAGCGGGGGCAGCTCGGGACGGTCGCCCTGGACCGGCGCCCCGTCCGCCGGGGCGTGGCGCCCGTACAGGGCGGTGAGGCCGTCCAGCTCGGCGGCGGCCGGCTCCGCGGCGGTCGTCTGCTCACGGGTCCGGCTCATTCTCGGCGACTCCGGGTCTTGCGAGGGTTGCTCGGTGCGGCGCCCACCCTAGCCCCCGAAGGGATGATCGCACCGCGAACCCGAACGGCACACGCTCGCGCTCAGTGAGCGGCCGATCGCGACGGGTGAGAGGTCGGCCGCGGACGCTCGTCGGCGACGGGGTCTCCCGAGGCCGCGCCCGACACTGCACACCCCGGCGCGGCCCTGTGCAGGGGCTGGTGGTGGGCTCGTCCACGCTCGCGTAGGCCGCGGGCTCGTCAGAGCCCGCGGTAGACCGCCATCGCGCCGGCGAGCAGATCGCCGAGGCCCAGGGACTCGGTCGGCGCCCCCGCCGGCGCCTCCGCGTCGCGCTCCCGGTCGGTGTCCTCGGGCGCTCCCTCGGACGCGGTGCTCTTCGTTCCGCTCACACCCCCGCGCCCGCGCGACGCTCCCTCGGGAGCGGTGCTCTTCCTTCCGCTCGCACTGCCGGCCTCGCGCGACGCCCCCTCGGCGGAGCCGCCGTCGGACCCGCCTCGGCCCGTCGTGGCCGCCTGATCGCCCGCGTCGCCGAGGGTGCGTCCCACTGCCACGGCGCCGTTCGCGGCGCCGCTCGTCGGGGCGAGGGGGTCCGTTCCGCGGGGCCCGAAGCCCGCTCCGCTGCCCCGGTCGTCCTCGCCCTCCGCGGTGCCGCGGGCCTCGGCGGACTCCGCGGCCCGCCGGTGCCGCCGGCCACCGCTGCCGGGCCGAACGGCCAGGTCCTCGAGCCGGAACGCGCCGGAGGAGGACCGGACGCCCGCCGAGCGCTCCGCCCCCGTTCCCGGCGGCGCGAAGTCCTGGATCAGCTGGACCCCGGTGGCACCGTCCGTGCCGTGCACGGTGCCCCGCAGCCGGGCCCCCCGAAGCTCTCCGCCGACGTCCACACTCGCCGCCAGGTCCCGCAGCACGGGGTGCAGCCACGCCGCCGTCTCGGCCCGGTTCCGCCCCGGCAGGTCGATCCGCAGGGTGCTCGGGTCCTCGGTGCGCACGCGCCCGCGGCTCGGCAGGTGCCTGCGCAGCCGCTCGGTGAGCCCGCGCAGAACCCGTTCGGCATCCGGTGATCCGACCCGCCGGTCTCCGTCCATCAGATCGAGCACCACGGACGTGCCGACGGCGTCCGGGTCGGACTCGCCGGCGGCCGTGGCCACCGGCTCGGGCCGGTCGATCGGGAGCGAAGCACTCGACAACGCGTCCGGCTTCCCCCAGACCCGGTCCAGCTCGGCGATCGTCGAGCGGAGCCAGTCGTCCGCCGCGCGGGCAGCGGCCGAGGGCTCGATCCGCTCCGCCGTCGGAGCCTGGTCCTGCGCCCGCACCGGCTCCCCGGCGCGGCCTCGCTGCGCCGTCGAGCTGCCGGCTCCCGTCACGCCTTCCGTCGGTACCGGACGGTCCGCCCGCAGAGCGCTCTCGCCTCGCGTCGGCCGGTCCGCCCGATCCCACTCGCCTGCCCGCGCCGGCTCCGCAGCACGCCGCTCGACCCCGTCGGCGTGCACCGCACGCTCCGTGGCCCCGGACCACGTCGGCTCGTCGGCAGGCGTCGATCCCGCACGCATCCCCCCGGTGCCGCGCGACGACGTCCCTGTGTGCTCCCGGACCCTCGACGGCGCCGGCTCGCCCGCACGCGGGAGGGTCGCCGCGCCGTCCGACGGGCGGGTACGCGAGGCCCTCGTCCGGTCCGGATCCCCTGCGTGCGCCGTCCCGGCCGCCTGACCCGACTCCGGGACCGCCGACGAGGTCGGCGCCTGCGCGAACGGGCGCTGCTCCTGCGCCGCTTCGCGCGCCCGACGCCGTGCAGCACGCCCCCCGCCTGCCGCCCCGGCGAGAAGGTCCGCGACGCGCCGAGCGCCCGGCCGCCCCTCCTCCGCGAACCGGTTCGCGGAGCGACGGGAACGCGGCTGTCCGCCCTCACCCGGTCCGACGCCCTGCGGGTCGTCCCCCGGCTCCGCGCCCGCAGCGCGAGCAGGTGACCCGTCCGGCCGGTCGACACCGCGCGCACCGATCTCTGCGGAGGTGCTCGATACGCTCGCGTCCGGGGCGCCCTCGTGAGCACCGCGCCCCGCTCGACCCGCAGCAGCCGCGCTCGCCGCGGTGTCCTGCGCGATGTTCGGGCCACGCTCACGATTCGACGCGCTGCGCTCGACGGGCTCCTCGCTGCCCCCGTCCAGTCCCTCGGCGGGGAGAGCGGCGGTCACGTCGTCGGGACGTCCCTCCTGAGCCTCCCCGGCGCGGTCCTCGTGGCCGGACGCACCGGCGCCCGGACGCCCCCGATCGTCGCCCGCGAAGCCGCTGACATCGCTCCACCGACCCCTGGCCCGCAGCTCGGAAATCAAGGCGTCCCCGAGCAGCGCACCGGAGGACGCGGTGTGCCGCGGGTCGGGCTCCTCGATCGGGACCGCCGTCGCCATGGTCCGCCGGCGCGGCTTCGCGGGCCGGTCCTCCGTGTCGGCCCCGTCCCGCTTGTCGGCCGGCTCCCCCGACGACGGGGCGGCATCCGAGGCACCGTCGAGCAGCGCCCGCCATCCACTGCTCCCCCGACCGCGAGCCCACTGCGGCGCCGCAGGACGGCCGTTCGTCGTCGCGTCGTCCGCACCGGCGCGACGAAGCGGCTCGTGCCCCGCATCGATTGAGCCGTCCCGCCCGTCGCTCAGCGCATCCCACGCGCTGTCCGCCGTCACTGCCTCGGTTGCCCCGTCCTCGCCGACACGATCGATCGACGGGGCGCGGCGACGACGGCCGTCCCGTCCCTCGAGGCCGCCGATGTTCGGCCCGGCCTGGCCCCCGTCGTTCCGAGTACCGATCGACGCGGCAGGACCCCCCTCGTACCCGGAGCCCGTCGACATCGCATCGTCACTGCCGGCAGGAGCACCGACACCGGCCTCGCGCTCGTCCTTCCGCCGCCGGCCCGCCCGCACCTGCGGCTCCTCGCCGGACCCGCTCCCGGCTCGACGCCGCCGACCGCCTGTCTCGCCAGAGGTCGTCGCCGCCACCGGCCGTTCCGCCGCTCGTGGCTCGGCCAAGGGATCGCTGATCGAGCTCCACGCCGCAGGCAGGATCCCGGCGTCGAGTCCACCGAGCAGGGCGTCGATCGCGCTGGGCGGGCCGCCGAGCGCGGCCGTTCCCGCGGTTCGGGCCGCGCCGTTCGACTTCTCACCCGACCACGGCGCACCCGCCGAGACCCCCGCGGGGGGTGCGGCCGCCGCCCTACCGCCGGAGGACCCGGTGGAGGCACCGACGCTCCCGCCGGCCCGCCGGACGGTCGGCGCGCCGGCCCCGACCAAGCGGTCCGCGGCCGCCGACACCACCTCCCGGAACCGCCGGCCGCGTTCGGCGTCACGGTGCTCCGCCTCGAGTCCGGCGCGGGTCGCGGCCAGGGCGACGTCGAGCCGGCCCTGCTTCTCCGCCAGCTCGCCGAGTGCGACGCGACAGGCTCCCTCGAGGCCCGGGCAGTCGACCGTGGCCGCGTACTCGGCGGCCTGGGACAACGCCCGCTCCACCGCGGCACCGTCGTCGGCCGTCGCCTGCGCGACGACCAGCCGGAGCTGCGCGGCCTGCCGGGTGGCCCTCGCCGCCTCGCGGGTCGACACCGCCACCGCCAGGGCACGCGCCTCCGCGGACCGCCGGGCCTCGAGCAGGGCGCCCAGTCGCTGTGCGGTGAGCGCGTCGACCAGATGGGGGGCCACCGACCGGGTTGCCGCATCGTCGGCGACCCCGAGCATCCGCAGCCCCTCGGCAGCGGCCTCCGCGGCCTCTGCCGTACGTCCGCCCTCGCGCGCGAGCGCCGCCCGGGCGAGTGCCACGGCCGCCGCGAACGTGGGACCCGGCAGGGCGCGGGCCTCCGCCCGGGCCTCGTCGAGCAGGGTGCGCACGGCCGCCTCCCCCTCGGCGCCGGCGCACCGGAGGAGGACGAGGCGGGCGTCGACGCGGGTCTCCGGGGACTCCGCCCGCTCCAGGACGGCCTGCGCGAGGCGCCGGGCGAGAGCGGAGTCGCCGTTGTCCCGGCAGGCGGAGGCGACCTCGACGACCAGGCGGGATCCCGCCGGACCGGCGGGATCGAGCTCCGACGCGGCCACCGCCGCGAGCGCGTCGACGACCGCCGCCCGGCCGTCGCCGACGGCGGCGGTCCCGTGCACCCGCCACCCGAGCCCGCTGAGCCACAGGGCCGGGTCGCCGGAGCGCGCGGCCTCGGCGACGTACCCCGCGAGATCAGCCGTGAGATCCGGCCTGCTCCACCGCAGCGACGCGGCGACGTCGATCATCGCCGCCCCGGAGATCTGGTCCCCGTCGTGCCGGACCACTTCGGACATGCACCCTCCCGTGCACCCCGGCTCCGGGGTCGCTCCCGCTGCTGCTCCGTGACCTCAGGCCAGCGGAGAGTGATAGCTCTCAGTCACGGGTCAGCTTACGGTGCGTCACACGGTGCGGTCGCGCGGCCTCCGCCCCGAGCCGCTCGACCTTGTTCTTCTCGTACGCCTCGAAGTTGCCCTCGAACCAGAACCAGCTGGCCGGGTTCTCGTCCGTGCCCTCCCACGCGAGGATGTGGGTGACGACGCGGTCCAGGAACCACCGGTCGTGGGAGATCACCACGGCGCAGCCCGGGAACTGCTCCAGCGCGTTCTCCAGCGACCCCAGGGTCTCGACGTCGAGGTCGTTGGTGGGCTCGTCGAGCAGGATGAGGTTGCCGCCCTGCTTGAGCGTGAGCGCCAGGTTCAGCCGGTTCCGCTCGCCGCCGGACAGCACGCCCGCGGGCTTCTGCTGGTCCGGTCCCTTGAACCCGAACGCCGCGACGTAGGCGCGCGACGGCATCTCCGTCTGCCCGACGTGGATGTAGTCGAGCCCGTCGGAGACGACCTCCCACACGTTCTTCTTGGGGTCGATGCCGGCCCGGTTCTGGTCGACGTACGACAGCTTCACCGTGTCGCCGATCTTCACGTCGCCCGAGTCCGGCTTCTCCAGGCCGACGATCGTCTTGAACAGCGTGGTCTTGCCGACTCCGTTCGGCCCGATGACACCGACGATGCCGTTCCGGGGGAGCGAGAACGACAGGTCCTTGATCAGCTGTCGCCCGTCGAAGCCCTTGTCCAGGTGCGAGACCTCGACGACGGTGTTCCCGAGCCGCGGGCCCGGCGGGATCTGGATCTCCTCGAAGTCCAGCTTGCGGTGCCGATCCGCCTCGGCCGCCATCTCCTCGTAGCGGTCGAGCCGCGAGCGGCTCTTGGCCTGGCGCGCCTTCGGGTTCGAGCGGACCCAGGCCAGCTCCTCCTTCAGGCGCCGCTGCAGCTTCGCGTCCTTCTTGCCCTGGACGGCGAGCCGCTCCGCCTTCTTCTCCAGGTAGGTGGAGTAGTTGCCCTCGTAGGGGAAGGTGCGGCCGCGGTCCAGCTCGAGGATCCACTGCGCCACGTTGTCGAGGAAGTACCGGTCGTGGGTGACGGCGAGGACCGCGCCCGGGTAGGAGCTGAGGAACTGCTCCAGCCAGAGGACGCTCTCGGCGTCGAGGTGGTTCGTCGGCTCGTCGAGCAGCAGGAGGTCCGGCTTCGACAGCAGGAGCTTGCAGAGTGCGACCCGTCGCCGCTCACCACCGGAGAGGTGGCTGACCTCGGCGTCCGGGGGCGGGCACCGCAGCGCGTCCATCGCCTGCTCCAGCTGGGAGTCGAGCTCCCAGGCGTCGGCGTGGTCGAGCTCCTCCTGGAGGGTGCCCATCTCCTCCATCAGCGCGTCCGAGTAGTCGGTCGCCATCTGCTCGGCGATCTCGTTGTACCGGTCGAGCTTCTGCTTGATCTCGCCGACGCCCTCCTCGACGTTCCCGAGGACGGTCTTCTCCTCGTTCAGCGAGGGCTCCTGCTGGAGGATGCCGACCGTCGCCCCGGGCGCCAGGTACGCCTCACCGTTGTTGGGCTGGTCCAGCCCCGCCATGATCCGCAGCACGCTCGACTTGCCGGCGCCGTTCGGCCCCACGACACCGATCTTGGCCCCCGGGTAGAAGCTGATCGAGGCGTTGTCGAGGATGACCTTGTCGCCGTGCGCCTTGCGCACGTTCTTCATGGTGTAGATGAACTCCGCCACGCCCACGATGGTAGTTCCGCTCGGGTCAGGCCCTCACGGCCGGTACGGCCTCGGCCGCCGGCCCGAGCCGCTCGTGGTCCGGCCCGGGCCGCGGCTCGAGCGGCACGCCCTCCTGGGGCGTGCCGTCGGCCTCCGCCATCGGCAGGCCCGCCTCCTCCACGAGGCTCCCGTCCGACGTCCTGCGCACCCTGGTGACGGCCGCCATCGCCGTGTTCAGGTCGGGGCCGACCGCGTCGGCCACGAGGGTGACCGCGGTACGCGTTCTGCCCTCCTGCTCGTAGTCCCGGACGTACAGTCGGCCGTGCGCCATCACGGGGTCGCCCTTGACGAAGGAGCCCTGCACGTTGCGCCCCAGGTGCCGGCGCCAGATGTCGACGGACACGTAGGAGGTCGACGACTCCTTCCACTGCCCCGTCACCCGGTCCAGGTAGCCGTGGTTGCAGGCCATCCGGAAGGAGACGACCTCACGGCCGCCGCCGAGGTCCCGGGTGACCGGGGTGTTCGTCAGCCGGCCCACCACCGTCGTCAGGATGTCGGTCATCGTTCTCGCTCCTCGTTGTTCGTCGATCCGGTGCCTCAAGCATCTGGCACCGCGAGGGGCTCGGCGGGGCGAAGGCGATTCCTGTGGACACCCGCACGGGGATGAGGATGGAGCGCCGACACCCGCCACACGATCCGGCAGAAGTGTCAGTGGAAGCTGGTAGGGGGCGACTCCTCGAGCCCCGCGCCTTCTTTCTCATCCCCCTTCTCGATGAAGGTTGATATCCCCTCCGCCTGCCACCACGATCCCCTCCCGAGCAGCGGCGAACGGCACTCTCGCTCGTTGCCGGTGAGGGGCAAGGGCCGCCGGTCGGTCGGCCCGGACCGAGAACGCGAAAAAGGCCCCGGAACCGTAGTTCCGGGGCCTTTCCCTTGAGGTTTGATGTCGGCGGCGACCTACTCTCCCACACCCTGGCGAGTGCAGTACCATCGGCGCTGGAGGGCTTAGCTTCCGGGTTCGGGATGGGACCGGGCGTTCCCCCTCCGCCATGACCACCGACAACACTATTCACCTATCCCCCCGCGCCGCCCCGGAACCGGGGCCAGCCGAGGGTCGAACACCAACCACCCCACCCGCGAAGCGGGCGAAAGGGTTGTGTGCTCAGGGTCACACAGTGGATGCGAACAACTCGTTGTGGCAAGCCCTCGGCCTATTAGTACCAGTCAACTCCACCCCTCACAGGGCTTCCATCTCTGGCCTATCAACCCAGTCGTCTACTGGGGGCCTTACCCACGCCAAGGTGGTGGGAGACCTCATCTTGGAACGAGCTTCCCGCTTAGATGCCTTCAGCGGTTATCCCTTCCGAACATAGCCAACCAGCCATGCACCTGGCGGTACAACTGGCACACCAGAGGTTCGTCCGTCCCGGTCCTCTCGTACTAGGGACAGCCTTCCGCAAGTCTCCTACGCGCGCGGCGGATAGGGACCGAACTGTCTCACGACGTTCTAAACCCAGCTCGCGTACCGCTTTAATGGGCGAACAGCCCAACCCTTGGGACCTACTCCAGCCCCAGGATGCGACGAGCCGACATCGAGGTGCCAAACCATGCCGTCGATATGGACTCTTGGGCAAGATCAGCCTGTTATCCCCGGGGTACCTTTTATCCGTTGAGCGACACCCCTTCCACCAGGAGGTGCCGGATCACTAGTCCCGACTTTCGTCCCTGCTCGACCCGTCGGTCTCACAGTCAAGCTCCCTTGTGCACTTACACTCGACACCTGATTGCCAACCAGGCTGAGGGAACCTTTGGGCGCCTCCGTTACCCTTTAGGAGGCAACCGCCCCAGTTAAACTACCCACCAGGCACTGTCCCTGAACCAGATCATGGCCCGAGGTTCAGACACCCAATTCGACCAGAGTGGTATTTCAACAACGACTCCACGACCACTAGCGTGACCGCTTCCCAGTCTCCCACCTATCCTACACAAGCCGAACCGAGCACCAATACCAAGCTGTAGTAAAGGTCCCGGGGTCTTTCCGTCCTGCCGCGCGTAACGAGCATCTTTACTCGTAGTGCAATTTCGCCGAGTCTCTGGTCGAGACAGCGCCCAAGTCGTTACGCCATTCGTGCAGGTCGGAACTTACCCGACAAGGAATTTCGCTACCTTAGGATGGTTATAGTTACCACCGCCGTTTACTGGCGCTTAAATTCTCCGCTTCGCCCCGAAGGGCTAACAGGTCCTCTTAACGTTCCAGCACCGGGCAGGCGTCAGTCCGTATACCTCGTCTTGCGACTTCGCACGGACCTGTGTTTTTAGTAAACAGTCGCTTGGGCCTGGTCTCTGCGACCGGCCGCCCCTAGCCCGCACGGGGCTTCAAGACAACCGGCCCTCCTTCTCCCGAAGTTACGGAGGTATTTTGCCGAGTTCCTTAACCAGAGTTCACTCGATCGCCTCGGTATTCTCTACCTGACCACCTGTGTCGGTTTCGGGTACGGGCCGCAACAGCACTCGCTAGAGGCTTTTCTCGACAGCATGGGATCACCCTACTTCGCCTCAATCGGCTACGCATCACCTCTCACCCCCGCCATCCAAGGCAGACCCCCGGATTTACCTGGGAATCGGGCTACAGGCTTACACCACGACAACCACCGCGTGGCGGAGCTACCCTCCTGCGTCACCCCATCGCTTGCCTACTACCGCATCGGGCCCCACGCTCCCCCAAACCCCCTCGCCCCGAAGGACTCGGAGGCGGGTTCGGATGGTTAGCATCAACGACCTCGGCAGGGACGCACTATCACGAGCACGGGAATATCAACCCGTTGTCCATCGACTACGCCTGTCGGCCTCGCCTTAGGTCCCGGCTCACCCTGGGCGGAACAACCTGGCCCAGGAACCCTTGGTCATCCGGCGGCAGAGATTCTCACTCTGCATTCGCTACTCATGCCTGCATTCTCACTCGCACACCCTCCACCACTCGATCACTCGGCGGCTTCACCGGATGCACGACGCTCCCCTACCCAACAACACCACTACACCATCACCCCAAACAGGGCTCCGGCGGATGCATGTGTCATTGCCACGGCTTCGGCGGTGCGCTTGAGCCCCGCTACATTGTCGGCGCAGGACCACTTGACCAGTGAGCTATTACGCACTCTTTCAAGGGTGGCTGCTTCTAAGCCAACCTCCTGGTTGTCTCGGCGATCCCACATCCTTTCCCACTTAGCGCACGCTTAGGGGCCTTAGCCGGTGATCTGGGCTGTTTCCCTCTCGACTACGAAGCTTATCCCCCGCAGTCTCACTGCCGCGCTAACAGTACCGGCATTCGGAGTTTGGCTGACTTCAGTAAGCTTGTCGGCCCCCTAGGCCATCCAGTGCTCTACCTCCGGTACCCACCACACGACGCTGCACCTAAATGCATTTCGGGGAGAACCAGCTATCACGGAGTTTGATTGGCCTTTCACCCCTACCCACAGCTCATCCCCCAGGTTTTCAACCCTGGTGGGTTCGGGCCTCCACGACGTCTTACCGACGCTTCACCCTGGCCATGGGTAGATCACTCCGCTTCGGGTCTACACCCCGCGACTCCAACGCCCTGTTCAGACTCGCTTTCGCTACGGCTACCCCACACGGGTTAACCTCGCCACGAAGCATAACTCGCAGGCTCATTCTTCAAAAGGCACGCCATCACCCCGAAAGGCTCTGACGGCTTGTAGGCACACGGTTTCAGGTACTATTTCACTCCCCTCCCGGGGTACTTTTCACCTTTCCCTCACGGTACTCGTCCGCTATCGGTCACCAGGAAGTATTTAGGCTTAACGGGTGGTCCCGCCAAATTCACAGCGAATTCCACGAGCTCGCTGCTACTCGGGTATACGGTCCATCATGCGCTGCGCGTTTTCGCGTACGGGGCTCTCACCCACTACGGCGACCCTTTCCAGAAGTCTTCCACTAACACACAACCACACAATCCGAGGTCCGGCAGAACCCCGACGACCACAACCCACGACACCGCATCCGCAACCCCTGCCGGGTCTCACACGAACACGGTTTAGCCTCCTCCGCTTTCGCTCGCCACTACTCACGGAATCACGGTTGTTTTCTCTTCCTGTGGGTACTGAGATGTTTCACTTCCCCACGTTCCCCCCGTACGACTATGAATTCATCGCACGGTAACGCCCCATGACGGGCGCTGGGTTTCCCCATTCGGACACCCTCGGATCACAGCTCGGTTGACAACTCCCCGAGGACTATCGCGGCCTCCCACGTCCTTCATCGGCTCCTGATGCCCAGGCATCCACCATGTGCCCTTACACACTTGACCACAACAAGATGCTCGCATCCACTATGCAACACTCAACACACAACCACACCCACGCATCCCGACACACCACCATCCACACCGATCCACGACCAGGCGAACGTTAGGCGGCCCCGCGCAGGGCGATCCGAAGAACACACCACAAAGGGTGTCCTCTCAGGACCCAACAGCGTGCCGAACCATACCAACGAATACCGGAACCGGAACGATCGTGTTCCANTGCTCGCATCCACTATGCAACACTCAACACACAACCACACACCAGCACCCACGCCGCCCACCACCCCCACACCGGGAAGCGTTAGGACGACCAGCACCGGCCGCGGCCCGAGAACCACACCCACCAGGGTGTNGGAACCGGAACGATCGTGTTCCACCCAGCACCCCGAAACGAGGTGATTCAGTGATAAGGAGGACCGGACATCCAGCCGGAGCCGGCCTNACCCAGCACCCCGAAACGAGGTGATTCAGTGATAAGGAGGGACCACAACCCCGAAGAGCTGCCGACCACATCCCACCAACACGGTGAGACTCCTTAGAAAGGAGGTGATCCAGCCGCACCTTCCGGTACGGCTACCTTGTTACGACTTCGTCCCAATCGCCAGTCCCACCNCGGTGAGACTCCTTAGAAAGGAGGTGATCCAGCCGCACCTTCCGGTACGGCTACCTTGTTACGACTTCGTCCCAATCGCCAGTCCCACCTTCGACGACTCCCTCCCCAAGGGGTTGGGCCGCCGGCTTCGGGTGTTACCAACTTTCGTGACGTGACGGGCGGTGTGTACAAGGCCCGGGAACGTATTCACCGCAGCGTTGCTGATCTGCGATTACTAGCGACTCCAACTTCATGGGGTCGAGTTGCAGACCCCAATCCGAACTGAGACCGACTTTAAGGGATTCGCTCCACCTCACGGTCTCGCAACCCTCTGTATCGGCCATTGTAGCATGTGTGAAGCCCTGGACATAAGGGGCATGATGATTTGACGTCATCCCCACCTTCCTCCGAGTTGACCCCGGCAGTCTCCCATGAGTCCCCACCACTACGTGCTGGCAACATGGAACAAGGGTTGCGCTCGTTGCGGGACTTAACCCAACATCTCACGACACGAGCTGACGACAACCATGCACCACCTGCACACCAACCACAAGGGAAGCCCTATCTCTAGGGA
The DNA here is from genome assembly GCF_042658055.1 of Pseudonocardia lutea. NCBI lineage: Bacteria > Bacillati > Actinomycetota > Actinomycetes > Pseudonocardiales > Pseudonocardiaceae > Pseudonocardia > Pseudonocardia lutea. The sequence goes on along the minus strand of NZ_JBHSQK010000012.1, from coordinate 990 downwards.
TGTCTGGTGCATGTCAAACCCAGGTAAGGTTCTTCGCGTTGCATCGAATTAATCCACATGCTCCGCCGCTTGTGCGGGCCCCCGTCAATTCCTTTGAGTTTTAGCCTTGCGGCCGTACTCCCCAGGCGGGGCGCTTAATGCGTTAGCTGCGGCACAGAGACCGTGGAATGGCCCCCACACCTAGCGCCCAACGTTTACGGCGTGGACTACCAGGGTATCTAATCCTGTTCGCTCCCCACGCTTTCGCTCCTCAGCGTCAGTATCGGCCCAGAGACCCGCCTTCGCCACCGGTGTTCCTCCTGATATCTGCGCATTTCACCGCTACACCAGGAATTCCAGTCTCCCCTGCCGAACTCCAGTGATGCCCGTATCGACCGCAAGCCCAGAGTTAAGCCCCAGGTTTTCACGGCCGACGCGACACACCGCCTACGAGCTCTTTACGCCCAATAATTCCGGACAACGCTCGCACCCTACGTGTTACCGCGGCTGCTGGCACGTAGTTGGCCGGTGCTTCTTATCCAGGTACCGTCACTTCCGCTTCGTCCCGGTCGAAAGAGGTTTACAACCCGAAGGCCGTCATCCCCCACGCGGCGTCGCTGCGTCAGGCTTCCGCCCATTGCGCAATATTCCCCACTGCTGCCTCCCGTAGGAGTCTGGGCCGTGTCTCAGTCCCAGTGTGGCCGGTCGCCCTCTCAGGCCGGCTACCCGTCGTCGCCTTGGTAGGCCATCACCCCACCAACAAGCTGATAGGCCGCGGGCCCATCCCCAGCCGAAAAAACTTTCCACCCGATCTCATGCAAGACCAGGTCCTATCCGGTATTAGACCCGGTTTCCCAGGCTTATCCCAGAGCTGAGGGCAGGTCACCCACGTGTTACTCACCCGTTCGCCGCTCGTGTACCCCGAAGGGCCTTACCGCTCGACTTGCATGTGTTAAGCACGCCGCCAGCGTTCGTCCTGAGCCAGGATCAAACTCTCCAACAAAAACTGGC